>JACPWC010000024.1 GCA_016197225.1 Chloroflexota bacterium | reverse complement strand
GGCGCAGTCGGTCAACGGCGAACCGTTTCTCTCCGACCGTCCGCCGAGTGGCGGCCCTGGCGGCGACGGCGACCCGCCCGTGCCGATCAAGACCGCTTACGTCCAGCCCGGCATTGGCCTGGCCTTGCGTGAAACTCCAACCACTGCCGCCGACGACAGCGATTGGCCGGAAGGCACAGTCATCACGACCGGAACGTGGCTCACGGCGCTTGGCCCGGCGCAGGCGCAGAATGATCGATCTTATCAACGAGTCCGCCTCAACAGCGGCGCTGAAGGTTGGGTGCTGGCCGCTCGTGCCGGTGAAACTTATTTGAACGATCCGGGTCAGGGCGACGAGCGCCCGGCGTGGGTCACTGAATTAACGTGCGGCCTGCGGCTCTACTCGCGCCCCGAAGTGACCGCCGACTCCTGGCTGGCGCCAACCGTGTTGTGGACAGGCTTGCCGGTGCAAGTTTTACAAATAAATGCCACGCCTGACTCAATGGGCCGACTCTGGACTCGCGTGCTTTGCCCGGACGGTCAGCGCGGCTGGGTGGTGGACGGTTTTGCCGACGGCCCGCGCCGCCTGGCTGACGTGCCGCCGGAAATGGTGACGCCGACTCTGGACGTTGACCTGCTCGAACGCCCCGCCGACGGCTTGCCTCAGCGCCCGGTGCGAACGACGGGCACTTTGAACATTCGCACCCGGCCTGAACGCAAACCCGAAACGCAGTTTGTGATTGTGCCAGCCAACACCCGCCTCACGGCAGTCGGCGAGCCGAACCCGCCCGACGCCGAAGGAATACGATGGCAGAAGTTGCGCTGGAGCGATGGTAGTGATAAGTGGGCGTCGGCCAGATTTTTAGTGGATGTGCCTCCGGCGGTTGCCTCGCGAGTCGCGGCAGGCGCGCCGCTCTTCGTTCTGCGTCGTGTGGCAAACGGCGCGTGGTTGCACGTTCGCAGTCTGGCGCACAAAGAAGGTTATGTGAGAGCCAACGAGACTCAAGCAGTGGCGGCCATACCTGAGCGAACGCCGATCACACAAGTTCCCCGCGCCGAGAGTCCCTTCATCTTCGCCATCCACGACGCGCACGAGTCGAACAACGGCTTGAGCCTATACGTTTTGCCGAACGGAACGCGGCGCACCGGCTGGGCCGTGTTCACCGAAGAGTTGGGCGACAGGCCGGAGCCGGGCCGCCGCCACGACGAGTATGCGCGTTGGGCCGACCGGGGCTTTGGCGTCGTCGTCCGGCTCAATCATCATTACGGCAGTGCCGGCACGATTCCTGATCCGAGCGACGCCGCCCGGACTGAGGGCTTCATTCAGGCGTGTGCCACCTGGGTCCAGAACTCCGGCGACGGTTGCCACATTTGGATCGTGGGCAACGAAGTAAACAACCCGCGCGAGTGGCCGGGCCGGGCGATGATTACGCCTGTTGCTTACGCGAGTGTGTTTAATCGTGTGCGGGCCGCCATCCGGCAAGGCGCGCACGCCAATGATATTGTTTGCCCCGCGCCGATTGACCCGTACAACGCCCAGTGGGGCGATGCCCGCCGCTACTTCACCGAGATGCTGAGAGGCATCACCGACCTCGACGGCTTGATTTTGCACGCTTACACCCACACACCTGAGGTGAACGATCTGACGCACACGCGCACCTTTCCGCTGGGAGACAGCCTTTGAGGATGGCATCACTTACAGTATCAGCAACAAGGCTCACGTGCGGGCCGGCTACGTGGCGGCGGTGGGGAATGAGTGGAGGTGGAGGGGGTGATTAAAAGTGTTCATCCTGTTGCTGATAATCGGCCTTATGGCCTTGATTTATGGAGAATTGCGTTTTCAAGGCGGGCGCAAAATCAAAGGCTTGGCCGCAAAGATTCTTGGACTATTGGCGCTACTTGCATCAACAACACCCTTGTTGGTTTTGGCCGGGGTGTTACCTGCAAATTTCGACAGTGCTTTGCAGTGTGGCACATTTGCCGTCATTTTGATGGCTGGCGTAATGTTTGGACGGTATGATCTACAACACGCGTATGGCGTTCAGACTTCAGTTGTTTCGGCGTTCGTTGGCATCACTATTGGAAGTCTAATTGGAGCATTTCTTGAACGTCCGCCGAGTACGATGGATCCTGTGGAACTGGGACGAGTTGTTCTAACTTCAACTACGTTAGCTGGTATTACAGTTATTCTCCTGCCAAGAAGACCTGTGGAAAATTTATGGCTTCAGATATTCGCGGGAATTTTCATTGGTGTTTGGGTTGGCTATTTCGGAGAAATTGCTGTTGCTACATCCCTGGAAGGATTGAAATAGAACAGGCTGATTGGGTTGCCCTCGGGCTATAATCTGTTTGCAATAGGTGCACCATCGGGCCGCGATTTGTCAACGAAGCCATGACTCGAAAACTCTACTGTTACGTTGACGAATCCGGCCAGGAGACGCAAGGCCGCCTGTTTATCGTTTCGGTAGTGATTGTTGGGATTGAGCGTGAGGCGCTCCGCGAAATTTTGGGCCAGATTGAGGCCGCTTCAGGCAAAGGCCGGAAGAAGTGGACCAAAGCCACTCGCAAGCAACGGCAGGCTTATCTGACACAAGTCATTCGCAAGGCGGAATTTCGGGGCAAGATTTTGTATGCCCGCTTCGACGATACCAGAGATTACCAGGGATGTGTGCTTCGCGCTCTCAATCAAACGGTGATGGTTGCCGCCGGCGGTCAACCTTATCGGGCAACGGTATTGATTGACGGTCTGGGCAAGAATGAGCGGCACCGGGTAACCGCCGGACTGCGGCAACAGCAACTGTCGGTAGACAAAGTCCGGGGGTTGCGTGACGAAAGTGATACCTTTATTCGCCTCGCCGATGCGATGGCGGGCTTTGTCCGGGATTGGATAGAAGGCGAAACCGATTGGGAGCGACTGTATCAAGAGGCGGTTGAACGCGGCGTCGTCCGTCAGGCGAAAGGATAAAAAAACCCCCGTGGTTAGGGGGCGCAGCCTAGATTGCCTGTAGACAATCACCAACCCAGAAAGGGAAGTCTTCGGCTGTTGTAGGCTTATTATAAGCCTGTACTTCTGAGTGTCAAGCAATTTTTTTCATGCCCGATTCGATACTAAACCCTATGAAACTCCTCATCTCCGCCGACATGGAAGGCATCTCCGGCATCGTAGACTGGGAACAGGTGACGTCCGGCCACGTGGAATATCAATCGCGTAGCCGTAATTCGAAATAGTGACCAAACAAAGTTCGCTGTTCCTTACCATCGTTATAACCTTGCTAGCCTTTGGCCTGCGGGCGCGCGACCTGGGCGCGGCCAGCTTATGGAATGATGAGGGTAGCACCGCCTTCACCATCCGCCAGAGTTGGCCGGAGATGGTTGACCGGCTGTGGGAGGATGCCGTGCATCCGCCGCTGTTCTTTGCGGCAGAGAAACTCCTGGCCGGATTGGGCGACTCGGAGTTTGCGCTCCGCCTGCCCGCTGTCTTCTTTGGTGTGGCAAGCGTGGCGGCTGTAGCAAGGCTGGGCCGGGAGTGGATCAATGGTCGTGCCGGGCTGTTAGCCGCCTTGTTTCTGGCGGTATCGCCGTTCATTGTCTGGTATAGCCGCGAAGCGAGGATGTACTCACTGCTCGCGCTGTTGAGCATCGGTGTGATGGCTGGCTTTGGCCGCTTGCTTTTTTCCAGCCCGCTCCGACGCGCATTGCCCGCTTTTGCCGCCATTTCTGCGGTGTTGTACCTGACCCACTACTTTGCCTTGTTCCTGCCGCTGACTCAGTTCGCTTATTTGCTGGTGACGTTCAGGCAGAACCACGAACGGTTGCGACGGTGGGCGCTGGCGCAAGGCCTGGCCGCCTTGCCGATTGGCTTGTGGATCGCTGGACAGTACCGTCACGGCGTGACTCTCAAGATCGCCTGGATACCGTCGCCTCAGTGGGAAACGTTGTGGCTGACCTTTGGGCGATTCATAAATGGAACTGTGCCCGGATGGCAATTTGGGGTGGCGGTCGCCATCGCGGTTGCCGGCTTTGGGATGTATCAATTACGCCTGCGCCAGCAGTCATTGCTTCTGGCGTTGTGGTGGCTCCTGCCGCCCGTGCTTACGTTCGCCATATCGTTTCGACGACCGTTGTACGTGGATCGATATTTCATCGGCTCACTGTGCGCCTTCGCACTGGCGCTGGCCGCGGGTGTGGAACTTATCAGGCGGCGCACGCCGTGGGTTGGCAATGCGTTGGCCGCCTTGCTGGTTGGCCTGATGGGTTGGCAGACGCTGTCAACGCCGAACACCTTCGGCGAAGACTGGAGAGGGGCGGCGCAGTACGTCACGGCCCATTCACGTTCGGGTGACATCTTGTTGAGCCGGAGCATCTTTTACTGGGCATTTGATTACTACTATCATGGCGATCTGTCGTTGCAAGCGATGGATGGTGATTCGCAGGTTGAGCCGCCACTGCAGGGCCGGCTGTGGTTTGTCTACCGGCTTGAATCGGGCGGGGCGGCGAGTGACAAAGAGCTTCTTCTGCAAGACCTGTATCGCAACGCGCCAGACCTTGAACGGCTGGAATGGTTGAAAGCGGCTGAGCCTTACCTGGCCGAGTGGCACGACTTTGAGAACGTCACCGTGTTGTTGTATGATTTTTCATTGGACACATCTCTAACTCAGGACTCTTATGAAACTACTTATCTCCGCTGACATGGAAGGCATCTCCGGCATCGTAGACTGGGAACAGGTCACGCCCGGCCACGTGGAATATCAATCGCGCAGTCGCAAGCTGATGACGGGCGACGTGAACGCGGCCATCCAGGGCGCGTTCGAGGGCGGCGCCGACGAAGTGATTGTGAGCGACGGCCACTGGAACGCCCGCAACATCCTACTCGAAGAACTGGACTCGCGCGCCAAACTCAACGCCGGCTCGCCCTCGCCGTTTGCGATGATGCAGGGCATTGACGACCAGCCGCAACCCGACGCGGCCATGCTCGTCGGCTACCACGCAACCGCCGGAACCAAGAAGGCGATTCTCGATCACACCTGGTCGGACTCTCGAATCCGGGCCGTCTATCTCAATGACCGGTTGATGGGCGAGATCGGGCTGAACGCGGCGGTGGCCGCCCACTACAACGTGCCCGTCATCGCTCTCACCGGCGATCAACACGCCTGCCAGGAAGGGCAGGATATGATCGGCTCGGCGCTCGAAATTGCGGTGGTGAAGAACGCGACCGGGCAGAGCGCGGCCCAGTGCCTGCCGTTGGCCGAGGCCCGGCACAAAATTTGCGAGGCGGCGGCCCGGGCGGTCATCAAGTTCCGGGAAGGCAAGGCGGCTCAACCGTTCAAAGTAGAAACGCCCGTGCGCCTGGCCGTCGAATTCGTCTACACCCGCCACTGCGACCGCGCCTTCCTCATCCCCGGAACCGAACGAATCAGCGGCACGCGCCTTGAATACACTGCGCCTGACATGATCACTGCCCACCGCGCGTTCAGAGCAATGGCGACGATCTCACGCGACTAAGGAACACGAAGGCACGAAGACTCTAAGACGCGAAGAAAAACTTTGTGTCTTTATGTCTTGGTGCCTTTGTGACAATAAACATGACCAAAGCAGTTTTGGGACCCACGTTTGAAGAAATGTTGCACCCGGACAAAATTGACCCGGCTATTCGGCAGAAAGCGGTCAAGGCGTTGAAGGACGCCCCGCTCGACCCGGTCAATCTTTACAACATCACCTGGCGCGGAGCCGACAACAAAATCAAATATGAAGTTCTGCCGAAAGAGTTGACCGGCGTGGACGCGCCTATCGTCGTTTTATATGGACGCGACTTTCCGAGCGGCGCCCACAAAGTGGGGGCCGCCTACTCGGTGTTGATCGAAGAACTGGTCTTCGACCGGGTGGACATCAACAAACACACCGTCGTCTGGCCCAGCACCGGCAACTACGGCATCGGCGGGGCGTGGGTGGGTGGCCGGGTCGGCGCGAAATCCATCGTCGTTCTCCCCGAAGGTATGAGCAAGGAGCGGTTCCAGAAAATCGAAAGCTACGGCGCGCAGGTCATCAAAACCATTGGCGTCGAGTCTAACGTCAAAGAGATTTACGACAAGACCTGGGAACTGCGCCGCGACCCGAACATTCGCATCCTCAACCAGTTTGAAGTGATGGGCAACTACCGCTTCCACTACCACGTCACCGGCAACACCATTGTGGAACTGGCGGCGGAGTTGAAAGCCGAGGGCGTGGGCGACGGCTCGATTGCCGCTTACTGCTCGGCGATGGGAAGCGCCGGGACGATTGCGGCGGGCGACCGGATCAAGCAGGCTTTCCCCGATCACAAGATCGTGGGCCTCGAACCTGTTCAGTGCCCGACGCTGTACAACAACGGCTACGGCGGCCACGACATTCAAGGCATCGGTGACAAGCACGTGACGTGGATTCATAACGTGCTGAACATGGACGCCATCATGTGCGTTGACGACATCGAATGCAAGAAAGGGTTGCAGGTGCTGACGGACGAAGCCGGCCAGGAAGTGTTGACCAGGCGCTACGGCATCCCGGCAGAGAAGGTCCGCTCGCTCTCAACCCTCTTCGGCATCTCTGGCGTGTGCAACGTGCTGGGCGCGATCAAGACGGCCAAGCATTATCAGTTCGGCAAGAACGACGTCATCGTCACCATCTGCACCGACGCGATTGACCGTTATCACTCGGTGATGGGCGACATGGCTCGTGACTACGGCGCGATTGACGAGGCGCGGGCGATGGCCTATGTTGAAGCCATCTTTCACGGGGCCAAGACCGACTGGATCAAAGACGGCACGCCCGACATGCGCCGCCAGTGGCATAATTTGAAGTATTACACTTGGGTGGAACAGCAGGGCAAGACGGTGGAAGAACTCGACGCCCAGAAAGACCCGGAGTGGTGGATCAAGCACCAGCAGTTGGTGCCGGAGATGGATGCTAGAATCAGGCAGGCGAGAGCCGCTGTCTAATTTAAGCGCTCCTGGCACTACCCAGCCTCAAAGGGTATCGCGGCACAGTGGAGAACGAGGGGCGGCTGGCCGACGTGGTGGCGGCCATCAACAATGCGCTTCGCACGGCTTACGGGTCGAACATCCAACTTCAAGCCGCTGACGCCGACGTGTACACGCTCGACGGCAAGAAGGATTCAGGTATCGTTCACTGAAAGGAAACAGATGAAAGCGATTCTGGTGACAATAGGATTGGCGATCGTTATTCTGCTGGCCATTGCGCTCGGCGCGGCGTTGATGGTGCTCATGGCGGCCGGCCTCGGGCTGTTGCTTTCACGCTTCTTGCCGCTTTCGACTTACGAAGCGTCCTTCATGTCGCTGATAGCCCTCATTGCGTTGTTGGCGGCTGCCTGGCAGATTTTGCGCACGCCTGCTATTACTGTGCCAGTTGACGAAGAAGAGGAGTGGGAAGACGAAGAAGAAGATGAGTCGCCTCCTCCTCCGGCTTTCATTCCATCCATTCCGCGCTGGCGGCAACCTCTCAGACGAACCGCATACGAAGGCGTTGGCCGAAATGATCTGTGCCCGTGCGGAAGCGGCAAGAAATACAAAAACTGCCACGGAAAAACAGCTTGAAAGTAATTCACAATTGACAAATCACAATTGAGCATTGTGAATTGTCAATTGTGAATTGAGAGGTTGCCATGAACCCCACCGATCTCATCCTCGCCGCCGTCATGCCCTCGCCGCGCGATCTGGAAATTGCGCGAGTGCTGGGCTGGTATCGCATCCCTTACAAAAAAGCGCCCAAGACGGTGAGCGTTGACCGCCTGGCGTTTTACCAGACAGCGGACTTCGGCGACGAGAAGTGGGCCATCAACTTCACTGCGCCCGTGCTCGGCCACGAACTGACGACCCGCGCCGAGCTTCTTCGCACCGAACCCGATCACCCTCGCGCCGGCGAGCAATACTTCAAAATTCAAGTCGGCCCGCTGGAACGCCTGCCCCGGCCTGTGCCCTCGCTCAAGTGGCGGCGCATCACCTTCTTCTATACAACCGGCGAACGGCTGATGAATGCAACCGAGATCAACGATCTGATCGTGGACAGCGACGAGCGCGACTTGCTGTGGACGGCGCTAAAGGAGCGTGGCCTGAACGCCGAACGCCATTACGAAGAAGGGCCGGGCGGGGCGATTGATTTTGCCCTGTTGTGTGAGTTGGGCAAGCTGGCGGTGCTTCTGGGGCAAACGGGGGAAAAGAGGGAAATGAAGGAAAAGGGTGAGTGGGAGTATCTGGCGTTTTCGGAGGCGGCGGTCAAAGACAATTTGCCGGGCGTGATGACGGCGATTGAACAGGGGGTCTCTAAACTCGGCGGGCTGGTGAAGTGACGGTCAAACTCAGACCCAGAGAACAAATGACTCTGACGCTGGGCCTCTCGTTCACGGCGGCGCTCTGCCTGCTCGGCCTCCTGCTCCTCTTCACTACCGAAGTGTTGATCCGGCCATCCACTTTGCCCGACGGTTACGTCGTTCACGCCTGCTACGGCTCCACCGCCTCGAACAAAAATAAACAGGTGGGCGTGTGGTGGCTTTCGCCTTATACAAAAGATGCGCCGCGCTGGGCCTTCATGTCGCCGACGACGAACTCGTGTCGTTTTATTCCCTGGCTGCCGATCCTGCCGCAACATGGTAGCCTCATGTTTCCTCCGTAAATAAATGAGCCGGACTCGTCATCACCTTCGCCTGTGGCTGATCCTCTTTCTTTTCGGTTTGGCCGCCGTTTGCGTGGCGAACCTGACTCTGCTCGGCGCCCTTTCACTCTGGTTGCCACTCGCCAACCTGCCATCCGATGTGATTGTTCAAGTTTGCGTGGGGCGGGTGGCCACCGTTTCGTGGTGGGGCGTGTGGTGGGCGGTTCCGGGTCTCGCCGCTATGCCGCCGCCCACTATTGCCTCGCGTCAGGCCCTTTGCGGCTACATCCTGCGCCCGCCGCACTGGGCGCAGCAAGGGAGTTTTCCGTTGTTGCCATGAGAGGTGAGCATGGAGGAATTCAGAACCAACAACACTCGCGACACTCGCATTCTGGCAACGGCCATCTTGTTGCTCGTCGGCATGTGCCTGGCCTGCTCACTCATCGCCTGCGCGGTGCAAGCCCTCACGCCGCCGCCCGAACAAGCCTCCGACTCGATTGTGGCCGTCTGCGCCTGGTCTCGTGACGGCAGTGTGGGCCTGTGGTGGAATGACAGGCGACCCCCGGCCCAGGTGTTTGCCAGAGCCTCGAACTACAACGCCCGCTGTGCCCTCGTGCCCTGGTCGTCGGCCCTGCCAGATCGGGGCCGCCCGGCGATTGATGTCACCCCATAAAAAAGACACCGGGTGTTTTGCGAAACACCCGGTGTCTTTTTTATTTCTTACTTCCCCGGTGCGGTGGTTCCACGCCCTCCGGCGCTTGCGAGCCAAAGAGCGCGCCCTCCACGCGCCGCAGAGCGCGGCGGCCCATCGAGTTGACGCGGGCCAATCCATAACGCACCTGCCGCCCAAGCTGATTCCAACGCGAGATTTCGGGCGGCGGGGTCACGTCCCAGTGAATGGCGAGCGGGCACCCGCCTCACACATGGCAATCGGGATGGAAGCCGTCGAGGTGTTGCCGTAGCGATCCACGTTGATGAAGAACTTCTCTTCGGGTAGTTCCAGGCCGCGCGCCGCCGCTTCGATGATGCGCCGGTTGGCCTGGTGCGGGATGATCAGGTTGATGTCTTCCAGAGTCAGCCCGGCCTCGGCCACCACCTCGCGGGTGATCGAGTTCATGACCCGGGTGGCGAAGCGGAACACTTCGCGGCCATTCATTTGAATCTTCTGATTGAGCAAATGGCCGACGCCCGGCGGGCGAATGTAGCCGGACGAAACCAGCGAGAGCGAACTGCCGCCCGATCCATCGGAGCGCATCATGCCTGATAGCACACCGCCCGGCGTCTCCGAGCCTTGCAGGACGAATGCGCCCGCGCCGTCGCCGAAGAGAATGCAGGTGCCGCGGTCTTCCCAGTCCACCACGCGCGACAAAGTTTCTGCGCCGATGACGAGGGCGACTTGGGCCGTGCCGCACTTGATGGCGTCGGCGGCCATGTTGACGGCGTAGATGAAACCGGTGCAGGCCGCCGAGAGGTCAAACGCTCCGGCCTTTGTTGCGCCGATGGCATCTTGCACCAGCGAGGCGGTGGAGGGGAAGGCGTATTCGGGGGTGCAGGTGGCGACGATGATCAGGCCGATGTCTTCGGGCGAGAGGTCGGCCACTTCCAGGGCGCGCCGGGAGGCCAGGATTGCCAGCGATGTGGTGGTCTCTTTGCTGTCGGCGATGCGGCGTTGTTTGATGCCGGTGCGAGACTGAATCCACTCGTCGTTGGTATCTACGATGCGGGCGATGTCGTCGTTGGTCATCACCCGTTCCGGCACGGCCATGCCCCAGCCGGTAATGTGGGCGTAGCGCGCCGGTTTGGGGCCGGGCTTGGCCGGGGGCCGCCCGTTCCGTCCATTCTCTGAAGGGCGGTGTCCGTTTCCGTTACTGCCTGCCATCAAGCGCCTCCGTTCTTGCCGAAGATGATGGATGCGTTGTGCCCGCCGAAGCCGAACGAGTTGGACATGGCGGTGCGCATGGCTTTAGCCCGGCCAGTGTTGGGCACGTAGTTCAGGTCGCAGTTGGGGTCGGGTGTTTCGTAGTTGAGGGTGGGGGGGATGAATCCGGCGTTGAGGGCTTTGAGGCAGATGACGGCTTCCAGCGCCCCGGCGGCTCCCAGCAGGTGTCCGTGCATGGACTTGGTGGAGGAGATGGGGAGATCGTAGGCGGCTTCCCCGAAGACGGTTTTGACGGCGGCGGTCTCCGACTTGTCGTTGAGTTGAGTCGAAGTGCCGTGCGCGTTGAGGTAATCAATTTGCTTCGGGTCGAGTCCGGCATCATCCAGCGCCAGCTTCATGCAACGCGCCGCGCCCGCGCCGTTCTCCGCCGGGGCCGAGATGTGGAAGGCGTCGTCGGTGAGGCCGTAGCCCAGCACTTCGCCATAAATTCGCGCGCCGCGCGCTTTGGCGTGACTCTCGGATTCGAGAATGAGGGTGGCCGCGCCCTCGCCGGCCACAAAGCCGTCCCGGTTTTTGTCGAAGGGGCGCGAGGCGCGGGTCGGGTCGTCGTTGCGGGTGGAGAGGGCGGTCATGACGTTGAACCCGGCGATGACCAGGCTGAGGATGGCGGCCTCGGTTCCACCGGCCACCATGACATCCGCGCCGCCGCGCTGGATCGTCTTGTAAGCTTCGCCGACGGCGTTGGTGCCGGTGGCGCAGGCGGTGACGATGGCCAGGTTGGGGCCGCGCAGGCCGAAGGTGATGGCGACCTGCCCGGCGGCGGAGTCGGGCAACATCATGGGAACGAGGAAGGGGCTGACGCGGCGCGGGCCTTTCTCGCGCAGAGTCTCGACCTCACTCAAGACCGTGCCGATGCCGCCGATGCCGGTGCCGATGAAGATGCCGATGCGGTCACGGTTGCTGTCGGTCACTTGCAGGCCTGCGTCTTGGATGGCCTGACCGGTGGCGGCGACGGCGTACTGGGTGAAGCGATCCATGCGGCGCGCATCTTTGCGGCCAAAGAGAGCTTCGGGGTCGAAGCCTTTGACTTCGGCGGCGAATTTGGTTTCGTGGTGGCTGGCGTCGAAGCGGGTGATGGGGCCGACGCCGGATTTGCCGCCGGCGGCGGCGGCCCAGGTGGTTTCTACGTCCAGGCCCAGCGGGCTAACCGCACCGAGGCCGGTGACGACGACTTTCGTTTTCAACAGACTTCCTCCAAAGTGAAATGGACACGACTTTAACCGGGGCAAGTTTGAAACTTGCCCGGACTTTTAGACATAAAGTTTTAGCCGCAATTGGTTTGAAAGTATAACACGGTGAGGGGGGAAAGGATGCGAGGGGCGACTTGGGGCTTCCACCGTAGTTAGAGCAGAAGGAGCAAATCGCAGTTATAATCCCAACCAATGGCTATGCTGGATGTCTCTAACAGGCTGTTGACTCGGATCGCGCCGGTGTCGGCAGAATCGCTGGCCGAGTATTGCCGCCGCTGGCTGGTGGCTGAACTGGCGCTGTTCGGCTCGGTTTTGCGCGACGACTTTGGGCCGGAGAGCGACGTGGACGTGCTGGTAACCTTTGCGCCCGATGCCGATTGGAGTCTGTTCGATCACGTGAAAATGGCGGAGGAGTTGAAAGCGTTGTTCAAGCGAGAGGTTGACCTGGTCAGCCGCCGGGCCGTCGAGCATAGTCAAAATTGGATCCGGCGCAGAAGTATCCTGAACAGCGCCCAGGTGGTGTATGCCGCTCGACAAAGATAGCGCCGCCTTGTTGGATGTGGCTCGCGCGGCGCGCCTCGTGCTGGCCTTCAAAGGCGACATGACCAAAGACGCCTTTATGGACGACTACAAGACGCAGTCGGCGATCATGCACCAGTTGCTAATTGTCGGCGAAGCTGTGAAGCGCCTGACGCCAGAATTCCGCGCGGCCCACCCGGACATTCCGTGGCCGCTCATGGCCGGAATGCGCAACAACCTCATTCATGCTTACGACAGCGTTGACCTGGGTGAAGTGTGGAAGACGGCACAAGATGATATTCCTGCGCTTCTGAAACTGCTGGAACCATTGCTTCCTGTGGAAGACGAAGACTGACACCCGCTCCTGTACCCTTCCGGCATATTCAAGTTGGCAACGAAGTTCTGGAGGGGCTTCTCTAATCCGCCCACATCCCTTGATCTTAATACGGGCTTGATTCTGCCGGGATGTTTCCTACTCGACCAACAACTCCCATTTTTCATGCTATCCTTCCGGCTCAAGCTAACCTCTTGAGCCGGAGTTTTTTATGCGCCTCTCTCTTCTCTTCATCTCTCTTCTCCTCCTCACCGCCTGCGTCGGCCTCGCCATCCCGCCCGCCGCGCCCCCTACCTTCGTCGTCGCCATTCCCATCTCAGCCGCTACCAGCACCCCGGCGCCGCCAACCGCCACTCCACCTAACCACCTAACCACCCAACAACCAACGCCTACACCCTCACCAACTCTAACCGCTACCGCGACTCTAACTCCTCCCGGCCAACTCGGCCCCCTCAGCTTCCCGCCCGACGTCAACCCGCTCACTGGCGAAGTGGTGGCCGATCCGAACGTGCTCAACCGCAGACCGCTGGCGATCAAAATTTCAAACTTCCCCGATTGTGTGCGGCCACAATCCGGGCTGTCGCTGGCCGACCTCGTCTTCGAGCATTACGCCGAAGGCGGCTCCACCCGCTTCACCGCCATCTTCTACGGCCACGACGCGCCCAGAGTCGGCTCGGTGCGCTCGGCCCGGCTCATTGACCTTGAAATTCCGGCCATGTACTCATCGCTCTTCGCCTTCTCCGGCGCGAGCGACGGCGTCCTCAAGCGCCTCAAAGAAGCCGACTTCAAAGACTGGATCATCTCGCCCGAATTCGAGCCGGGCCACCACGCCTTCTACCGTGTGCCAAAAGAAACCCTGACCGCCAATTGCCAACTGCTCGAACACACCCTCTTCACCAGTACCGATAGTTTATGGGCCGATGCGGCAGCCAAAGGCATCAACACCCGCCCGGCCCTCACCGGCACGGTCTTCAACGCCGGGCCGCAACCGGGCGGACAGCCCGCCAACACCCTCTCGCTGGCCTACACCGCCGCTTACATCCGCTGGAGCTACAGCCCCGAAGCCGGGCGCTACTTCCGTTACGTCGGCGGCTTCAGCCACATGGACGCCCTCACCGACCAGCAACTCACCGCCGCCAACGTCGTCGTCCTCTTCGCCCACCACCAGACCACCGACATCCTCGAAGACAAAGTGGGCTACGACCCGCGCACCGGCAGGGGCGGCAACTACTCGCTTGAGATTCAATTGTGGGGAACTGGCCCGGCGCTGGTGTATCGTGACGGGCAGGTGTATTCGACGACGTGGCTTAGGCAGGATCGATTCGGCGTGATTGGTTTAGTGGACTCAAACGGGCAACTCTTTCCCCTCAAGCCCGGCCCCACCTGGTTTCAACTCGTCAACCTGGACTCGCCCCTCACCCAGCCCGAATCCGACTCGTGGAGTTTGGCTCCCTCTCGGCCCACGCCCATGCCGTGATAGAATCTGCGGCGCACAAATTAACACGAAGACTCGAAGTCACGAGGGCACGAAGAAAAATCTTGGTGTCTTAGAGTCTTAGTGCCTTCGTGTTCTCTTACGAAGGATGATCATGCAAAAGCGTTTACCAACAACCCTTTTACTAATAACTTTTCTTCTCATCGCTTGTAGCGGCCAACCAACGGTTCAGCCGGCTCCGTCTGCGTTACCCCCTGTTGGCGTCACCCTCATCGTGCCCACCGCCAACCCGCTGACGCGAACCACCGAACCACCTAACAACCCAACCACCCAACCAACATCCGTTCCCGAAACCGTCATCGGCCCCGAAACTTACCCGGCCGGCATCAACCCGCTTACCGGCCTCCCCGCCGACCCGGTTGCCCTCAACCGGCGGCCACTGGCGATCAAAATCTCTAACTTCCCGCGTTACGTTCGGCCACAGTTCGGCCTCTCGCTGGCCGACGCCGTCTTTGAGCATTACGCCGAAGGCGGCACGACGCGCTTCACGGCGATCTTTTTGGGCAATGACGCCGACAAGGTCGGCCCTATTCGCTCGGCCCGGCTCATTGACACCGTCATCCCCGAAATGTTCGGCGCGTCGCTGGTCGCCTCCGGAAGTTCGGCGGGCGTGATCCACCGCCTCAGCTTCAAGGACTGGTTCAACACCATCATCGCCGAAGCCAGCGGTTACCAGTGTCCGCCGCTGTGCCGCGAGAGCGAAGACACCAACTCGCTCTACGCCAGCACCGCTTCTCTGCATCAAGTCTTGCAAGCGAAGGGGCTGGACGTGCCGCAGCCGTTTCGCGGCGTGGCCTACCTCAACACGCCGCCTGCTGGCGGAGCGCCGGTGACTTCATTGCGGGTCGAATTCAGCGGCGAGGCTTTTGTCGAGTGGCGATACAACGACTTCACCGGCCACTACGAGCGTTGGGGAGACGATACACCCCCGCCCGCCACCGACACGGCGGGAACCCCGATCTTCCAAGCCCCCATCACCAACCCTCACGTTGACGCAATCACCAATCAACCAATAACCACTAACAATATTGTCGTATTGTTCGTAAATCATGTTGTTGATTTCAGCATCCCCGAAGATTTTGACAACGACGGCTTCACCGGCCACTTCAGCACCGAAGTGCAGTTGTGGGGCAGCAACCCGGCCTGGCTTCTGCGCGACGGGCAGGCCTATCAGTTGACGTGGGTGCGGCAGGACAAAGGCATGGTCGGCCTGGTGGACTCGGCCAATCAAATCGTGCCCCTCAAACCCGGCAACACCTGGTACGAAGTTGTCGGCCTCACGAGCGACCGGTTGACCGACGGCGTAAGCTGGCTGGTGCGCCACAAGTCGCCGAAGGACAAAGGCGAAATTCCCGGTGTGCCCACGCCGACGCCCACGCTCGAAGGTGCGACGCCGGAAGTGCCGACGGAGACGCCGACGCCGTGAAAGAAGGCAGTGAACGTGAGCAGTAAACAGTTGTATCTTGTTCACTGTTCACCGTTGACTGTTCATTGATTTCTGCTTACTGCACTCCCTCTAGCCTCAATCCCCTCTCCCGTATACAATCACTGCCATGACCTTCAACGAGTTGATGGGCGCCAAGGAGTTCACCCGCTGGCAGAGCGAGCAACAGCGGGCTTTCATCGAGGCCCAGCAACACATGGCGGCCACGGTCGGGGCCACCCTCGAACTGCCTGAGGTTGCCGCCCGCGTTCTCGATCTGACCGTCCGCTTCATTCCGTGCGACACGGCCACGCTCTTTCTGCGCTACGGCGATGAAATGCGGGTGGGCGCGGTCTACGGCCTCCCCGCCGAGTTGATCGGTCTGGAGTTGAATTTGGGCGGGCCACTGCTCGACGAAATGCTGACCACTCACGCCCCGGTCTGGCTGGCCGACGCTCAGGCCGACCCGGGTTTTGTGCGCACGCCGCATTCAGATCATATTCGCGGCTGGCTGGCCGCGCCGCTCGTTATCGGTGAGCGCGTTACCGGGCAACTCTCGCTCGACTCCGCCGAAAAGGATCGCTTCAGTGCCGACGACGCTCACCTGCTTGGCCTGCTGGCCCGGCAGGCGGCGCTGGCCCTTGAGAACGCCCAGCTTTACGCCGAAGCCACGCGCCGTTTGCAACACATGGCGATCCTCAACGAGATCGCCAGCGCAGTCGTCTCCACGCCGGACTTCGACGAAGCCGTGCGGCGGCTGGTGTTTGCCGTCAAGCAATCGCTCAACTACGAGATTCTCAATTTATACATTCGCCCTAACGAGTCAGGTGACTGGTCGCTTTACGCCTCGCACACCAACTCGCCGGGGCAGTCGCCGTTGGCGTGGGAGGCCGGGGTGGCCGCTCAGGCCGTGGCCCTGGGCCGCCCGGTGAAGTTAGACGACGTTCCCCCACATGAGGCGGCCAACCCTTCCGAAGTCCGGTCGCAGTTATGTGTGCCTGTCCACAGCGACGAGCGCGTGATCGGCCTCATTGATGCGCAAAGTCATCGTCCCGCCGCCTTCACCAACGAAGACGTTCACGTATTGAGCATCGTGGCCGGGCAGTTGGCCGGCGCGCTCCAGAATGCGCGCCTGTACGCCGCCGAGCGCCGCCGCACCGAGGAGCTTCAGGCTCTGCTCGACGTGGCCGAAACCATGTCGTCGTCGCTCAACCTGCCGGACATGCTCAAGACCGCCTCCATGCGCGCCGTGCAGGTTTGCCGGGTGGACACCTGCCTGGTTCTGCTGGTGACGGATGACGGCGAACACTTGCAGTTGGCCGGCAGCGCCCTGGCCGTTGAACCCGAGCCGCCGCCCGCGTGGGAAGCTTTGGGTGACGTCTTGAAGCAGAATACCTTGCCAAGTTTTCCGCGAACCAACCAGGCCTTGCTGGCCGGGCGGCCAGTCGTGTTTGAAGTGAATGATCAAGCCGGGCCGCTCACCCGCTTCCTATCCACGCACTTGCAATTGCATCGCCTGCTTCTGGCCCCGCTCAGAATTTCGGATCGCTCGGTGGGGCTAATGATGCTGGGCAACTACGAAGGGCGGCCCGAGTTCGACGAGCGGCAGATCAACCTGGCGGCGGCTATTGGCTTGCAGTTGGGCGTGGCCGTGGAGAATGCTCACCTGTACGCCCGAAGCCGCGAAACCGTGCGCGACCTTTCCGAGAGCATTTCGCAGTTGCGGCAGATGCAGGCTCAACTGATTCAGTCGGCCAAGCTGGCCGCTGTCGGTCAACTGGCGGCGGGCGTGGCCCACGAGATCAACAACCCGCTCACCACCGTCTCCGGCTTCAGCGAGTTGATCCTGCGCGACTTGCCCAAAGACAGCCCCATCCGCGAAGATTTGATGTTGATTCTGCGCGAGGGCCAGCGGGCGCGCAATGTCGTCCGCCGCCTGCTCGACTTTGCCCGCCAGTCCGAGCCGCACCGCGACCCCAGCGACCTGAACGAAGCCGTGGCCGAGACGGTGATGCTCATGAGCCACAACGCCAGCAATCAGGGAATCCTGATCAGCGAAACTTACGAACCGGATTTGCCCTGGGCGATGTTGGACGCCAATCAGTTCAAGCAAGTGGTGCTGAACTTGCTCAACAACGCCGTGCAGGCCATGCCCAAAGGCGGCCAGCTTACGGTGACAACCGGCGCTGAGGTGCGTGAGCAAGCGCAGGGTGTGTGGTTCAAGGTGGCCGACACCGGGCAGGGCATCCCGCCGCAAAATTTGGAGCGCATCTTCGAGCCGTTCTTCACCACCAAGCCGCCGGGCGTGGGCACCGGCCTGGGCCTGGCAGTGAGCTACGGCATTGTGAACGAGCACGGCGGCACGATTGAAGTGGAAAGCACAATGGGCAAGGGCACGGCGTTTACGGTGTGGATTCCGTGCAATTGCTGAGTGACTACAGATTGCACAGAGCAAATTCAGTGAGGGCGTGATGACAGTTCCAGAAACTCTCAAGAGATGCAAAACAGTCCTTGAAAGCAGTTATAAATCGCAGTTCAAGGGGCTGATTCTGTACGGGTCAATGGCCCGTAACCAAGCCAGTGCGACCAGCGACATTGACCTGCTCGTTTTGCTAAACCAACCCTTTGACTACTTCCGGGAACTCCGCGCGATCATTGAACTACTATATCCCATCCAATTGGAAACCGACCAGCTGATTTCGGCCAAGCCTGCTCCCTGGGACGATTTTGAGCGCGGGGTCATCCAACTCTATCGCAACGCCAAGCGAGAAGGAGTGCCGGTGTGACTTCGCAATTTGCCGACGAAATCGCGGCTAATGTTGAACGGGCTGAGCAGTCCATCAAGGCCGCGCAACAATTGGCCTCAAACAGTTTCTACGACTTTGCGGCTTCACGAGCGTATTATGCGGCTTTCTATGCCGCGACCGCCGTTTTGTTGCACGAAGGGCTGGAATTTAGCAAGCACAGTGGTGTCATTGCTTCGATTCATCAAAGATTCGTCAAGACAGGCAAACTGGATAAAGAACAAGGCAAGGCTCTGAACTGGCTTTTTGAACTGCGAAGCGTGGGTGATTACGGGGGCACAGCACATGTGTCTCGCCAGGAAGTAGAGCAAGCGATTGAAGCCGCTGAGAGGTTTCTGGAAGCCGTAAAACCTTTGCTTCAATAGCACAGCCGGTAGTCCGCTAAATCTCTCCATGCCAGATCGAATCCTCATCGTTGACGACGACTTGGGCGTAGCAACCCTCTGCGAGCGGCTGTTGAAGCTGGCCGACTACGACGTGGAGAGCGCCCATCGCCCGCATGATGCTTTGCGTATGTTGCAGGCGCGGCGCTACGATTTGATGTTGCTCGACATCCGCTTGCCGGACATGAACGGCTTCGAGTTGTTGCAGTTGGCCCGCGAGCGCGACCCGGAACTGGCCATCGTCATCATCACCGGCCACGGCACGGTGGACACTGCCGTCGAAGCCCTCCAGCACGGCGCGGAAGGCCTGGTGCTCAAACCCTTCGAGTCCGGCGACAAGCTGGTGCAGAGCGTGCGCGATGCCCTGTCCAAGAGCCGGCAAGCCAGCGAGGCCGCCCGCTCGCGCGCCCTGCGCCCGCTCTTTGAGGTCAGCCAACTGTTGTTGGCCGAAGTGGACACGCAACGCCTGCAAAACCTGATCGTCTCGCTGGTGCAAGGCCGCTTCGGCGCTTCGTGCGCCGCGTTGTACGTCGTTGACGGCGAGGCCTTACAAATGGCGGCCAGCCAGGGGTTCCCCGCCGAGTATCCGCAAATAGCCAGAGTCGGCCCCAACGCCGGCTTGCCGGGCCGGGCCGTCGCCTGGTCACTGCCGCTGTGGGTCACCATCGAAATGCCGGGCGACCCGTCACTCCTGCGCGACTTGCAACTGGCCCGCCTCAACTCGGCTTTGTGCGCGCCGCTCACCCGTCGCGGCCAACCTACGGGCGTCATCGTCGTCGGCAAGTCGGCGGAGGCGGGAGCGTTTCGCGAAGGCGATCTTGAACTGCTCACCATTCTCGCCGGGCAGGCGGCGGCGGCGATGGAGAACGCCCGCCTGTACGCCGAACTGCGCGAGTACGTGCGCCGCATCGAAGAGTCGCAACAACAACTGGTGCAGGCCGAGAAGCTGGCGGCGCTGGGGCGGCTGGTCGGCTCCATCGCCCACGAAGTCAACAACCCCTTGCAAGCCATCCAAAATTGTTTGCATCTGGCGGCGCACACCGGCCTGCCCGAAGAGAAGCGCAGTGACTATCATCAACTGGCGGCTGAGGAAGTGGATCGCCTGATTCAAACCGTGCGCCAGATGCTCGACTTCTACCGGCCCGGCACGATTGACTTCACCCCGGCCAATCTCAACAGCCTGCTCGACGAAGTGCTGGCCCTGGCCGCCAAGCAACTGCGCGACAACCAGATCAAGGTGGAGAAGAACTACGACTCGACCCTGCCCGCCGTGCCGGTCGTCCGCAACAGCCTCAAGCAGGTCTTCCTGAATCTTCTGCTCAACGCCAGCGAAGTGATGCCCGGTGGCGGATGCCTGACTTTGCAGACAGGCCTGGCCCATGATGGGCCGGGCGGCCTGGCCCAGGTGTCGTTCACCGACACCGGCCCCGGCATCCCCATTGAAGATCAGGTCAAACTGTTCGAGCCGTTCTTCACTACTAAAGATCGGGGCACTGGCCTGGGGCTGGCCGTCAGTTATACTATTGTCGAAGCGCACCGGGGCCGAATTGAGGTGGACAGCACGCTCGGTGCCGGGGCCACATTTACTGTTTATTTGCCGTTGGAAAGGGAAACGAAATGACTGCTCCCAAAGTGCTGGTTGTAGACGACGAAAAAGCGATGCGCCTCTCACTCAGCGAAATCATCCGCCTCGACGGTTGTGAGGTGCAGGCCGCCGCTTCGGGCGAAGAGGCCCTGCAGTTGCTCTCCACCAACTCCTTCGACTTGATGTTGCTCGACCTCAAAATGCCCGGCATGGACGGAATCCGGGTGCTGGCCGAAACGCACCGCCTCTCGCCCCAAACCGTCATCATCCTGCTCACCGCTCATGGCACGCTCGACACGGCCATGCAGGCCATCGAGAACCAGGCCTTTGCCTACCTGCTCAAGCCGTCCGCGCCCGACGTGATCATTGACAAAGTGCGGCGCGGGCTGGCCCGGCGTATGGAAATGTCGCACAAGGATCAACTGATCAACCAGATCGAGCAGAACTTGAAAGAACTACGGACGGAAGTATCCCCCGCCTCGGCGGCCCCCGGCCCGGACTCCAAACCCAAACTGGCCAGCGGCGGCGGCATCGTCCTTGACCTCAGCCGGCGCGAGGCCACGGTGGGTGGCAAGAGTCTGCATCTCACCCCCACCGAGTTCCGCCTGCTCACCGCTCTCATGACCCGCCCCGACGAAGTGCTCACCGCTCAACAACTGGTGCGTGAGGCCCAGGGCTACCAGGCCGACGAGCGCGAAGCGCGCGAGATCATCCGGCCCACCATCAGCCGTCTGCGCTCCAAGCTGGCGCAGTACCCGCATAGCGCCAAGTGTCTGGTGAGCGTGCGCGGGCAGGGGTATATGTTTTCGGAACGAGGGGGATAAATTTGTAGGGGCGAAGCATTCGGATGGCAAGCTCGAAGTTAAGGCGAGGTTTCGCTCCGAATGCTTCGCCCTTACTTTGTTGCCTTCTTGGAACGCAACGGCGGCGGTTCAGGTTGCGGGTGCAGGCGCTCGAACAGACCATACATCCAGCCCAGCCAGCCGTAAGACACGTAATGTGATGCCAAATCCGGCTCGCGGCCAATCAGCCCCACACTGACAATCAGGATGATGGCGCCCGACCACTGGGTGATCGTCAACTGCTCGTTGAAGAAGATCAGGGCGCTGATCAGCGACACCAGCAATTCGCTCAATCCCAGCAACGCGGCCTGCATGCCGCCCAGCCGTTTGACCCCTACAAACAACGACAACCGCGACATAGCTGTCGCCAGGGTCAGGCCGATCACGCCGGCCCAGGCCACGTCTGACGCCTCGGCCAGCGGCGTGCCTGTCCAAATGGCCCACAGACCCCAGGGCGCGACTGTGATGGCCATGACGCTCAAGGTGTAAAGCGTCACGGTTTGCGACGGCATGTCGCGGAGCGTGCGCTGAGTAATGGCCAGGTGCAGGGCATAAGCCGCCGCCCCGATCAACATGAACACCACCCCCTGAAGCTGGCCGACGTGCTCGGTGTTGCTGGTGAGGAGGTAAACGGCGGGCACAGCCAGAATCATGCGCACAAAAGTGATCCGCGAAATCGGCTGGCCGTCCAACCGTAGCAGAAAAACCAGAATGATGGGGTTGATGCTGTAGAGCAGTTGGGCCAGCGAAGCGTCGAGCATGGCCAGACCACTGTAGAAAAACAGCGATCCAATGCCATTGATAATCCCGGCCACGGCGCAGGCAATGAAGCCGACCGGGTAGATGAAGATGTACTTGCGGCCAAAAAGCAGAAAGATGACCCACAGGATGATGGCCGCCGAAACGGTGCGAAGCAGAACCAGCGCCAGCGGATCCATGCCCTCGCGCAGAGCCAGCTTGCCGAAGATAGGCGCCAGGCCGAGCACGGTGGCCGAGAACAGAGCGGCGACGATGCCGTTGCGGGCGTGAAGGCGGGCCGCTGAGGAGTCCATCAGTTCAAGGCTTCAGTCATCTCAGAGAGCAGGTCTTCGTCCATGAACGAACCTTTTTGCAACAGCCCTTCCACCTGGCCGCTCAGCCGTTCACGATCTTCGCGAGTCAACTCTTTGGCGGTGATGACGATGACGGGAATCTTGCGGGTGGCCTCGTCGGCCCGCAAATGATCGAGCATCTGAAAACCGTCCATCTCCGGCATCATCAGGTCGAGCATGATCAGGTCGGGCAGGTTCTGGCGGACGAGGGCCAGACCGGCGGCCCCGTTGTTGGCTTCGTCAATGGTGTAGTTGCCGCGCGCTTGCAAAATGCGGCGGATGAGGCGGGCGGCGTCGGGGCTGTCTTCGATAATGGCGATGCGGCGCACGCGCTCGTCGAGCCGTTCCAGAGCCGCCACCAGGCCCTCGGCCTGGGGCCGGGGAGTGGCTTCCGTCGCCTCGCCGGAGAGCACCTTGGCCCAGTCGTCGCCCAGCACTTCGCGCTCCACCGGAATCGTGTGGCCGGTGGCGTTGATCACCACCACGTCGTCTGGAGCGATCAACCCGGCCCGCACCATCTTGAACAGCCCGGCGAAGGCCACGGCGCTGGCCGGTTCAATCGCCAGCCCTTCCATTTTAGCCGACACGTGCATCGCCCGGAATGCTTCCTGGTCGCTCACACTTTCCATCGTGCCGCCGTATTTCAAAATGTGCTGGCGGAGCAGGGTGTAAACGCGCCCCGGCTGGCCGGTGGAGAGGGTGGCAATGTGAGTGCGCGGCACGATCACCGGCTCGGCCACCTCCAGCCCGGCATGGAAGGAGTTGACCATCGGCGCGCAACCTTCGGCCTGAATGACGCCCAGCTTCGGCATCTTGTCAATCAACCCCATCTGCTTGAGTTCCCAAAAACCTTTAGCCACGCCTAGCGGCCCCAGCCCGCCGCTCACCGACTGGATGTACCAGTCGGGCGCTCGCCACGGGGCGGCGGTTGAACCGTTGGGCTGGCGGGCCGGAGTCACGCCCAACAGGCGGGTGAGTTGCTCGGCCACTTCAAACGAGAGAGTCTTCATGCTCTCCACCGAGGCAATGTTGCGCGCGCCCCGGTCGAAGTACAGGTTGCGCTGGCGGGCAAACTCTCCGGCCAGTTCTTTAGCCCGGTCGTAGGTTCCGGTGACTTTGACAACTTGAGTGCCGTAAAGCGCCACCTCGCGCATTTTGTCGGGCGGAACCATGCTGGTGAGGAAGGCCCACAGTTTGATCCCGGCCCGGGCGCAGTAAGCAGAATACGAAATGGCGACATTGCCGGTGGACGAGACGACGGCTTCGGTAATGCCGTTTTCTTTCATGGCCGAGATGGCCAGCGCCGCCTGCCGGTCTTTGAACGAGCCGGTCGGCCCCTGCCGCTCGTCTTTGACGTAAATGTAGGGGCGGCCCAGCATGAGACTCAGGTTGTAGCCGTGGAAGAGAGGGGTGCCGCCTTCACCCAGGGTGACAATGTTCGACGGGTTGCGCAGGGGCAACAAGTCCTGATAGCGCCACAGGTTGAACTGGCGGTTGGCCAGCATGGCGCTCAGGCTGGGGCCGAGGGTGGCGTAATCGTACCGCGCCTCCTGCCACTCGCCGCCACAGCGCTGGCACTTGCCGCCCGCGCCGCCCGACGGTGAACGATGACCGCAATCAATACATTCGAGAGTGAAGTTAACCATAGCGATTAGGAGTTGTCGGCGACAACGGCCGGCTTGGGATGATGCGCGCTCACGCCATTCAGCCGGCTGAGGGCCGAAAACAGGTCTACATCCAGAATCGGCTTGACGAGATAACCGGCGGCCCCCAGGCTCAACGCCTTCTCGTGTTCGGCCAGCACCGAGCAAATGAAGACCGGAATCTGTTGCGTGTCGGGGTCATCCTTGAGTTCCTGCAAGACCTGCCAGCCGTCGCGGTCGCGCATCAGCACATCGAGCAGGATGGCCCGAGGTTTGAAAGCTTTGGCGGCGGCGAGCGCTTCCTGACTGTTGGTGAGGCCGTGAACCAGGAAGCCTTTGGGTTCGAGATAGCGCCGGTACAGGTCAATCAGGCGCGCATCGTCGTCAATGGCCAGGATGGATTGGCGGCTGTCGCCCGGCGCCGGTTCCGGCGCGTCAATCATTTCGGTGTAAACGGGCAGGGTGAAGTTGAAAGCCGTCTCGGCGCCCAACTGGCTTTCTACCCAAATGGCGCCGCCGTGCATTTCCACCAGGTTACGGGTGATGGCCAGACCCAGGCCGGTGCCGCCCGTCTTGCGCGTGGCCGAGCCGTCCACCTGGCTGAAGGACTGGAAAAGTTTGGAGATGTCGGCCTCAGAGATGCCGATGCCGGTGTCGCGCACCGTCACTTGCACCATCGGACGCGGGGCCGAGGCGTCAATGACAAAGGCTTTGATGGTGATGGAGCCTTGCTCGGTAAACTTGGCCGCGTTGGAGAGCAGATTGATGAGCACCTGGCGCACGCGGAAGCTGTCGGCATACACCGGCGGCAGGTCGGGTTGAATTTCCGGAATGAGACGGATTGGCCTCTCCCTGACCAGGCCGCTGATGGTGGTTAGCACGCTCCTGACGATCTCCGGCAGATCAACTTTATCAAACGACAAATCCATCTTTCCGGCTTCTACTTTAGCCAGGTCAAGGATGTCGTTGATCAGGTTGAGCAAGTGTTGGCCGGAGGTGTGGATGGCGCTCAAGTCCTGGCGTTGCAGGTCGGTGATCGGGCCGTCAATGCCTTTGATGATGACCCGTGAGAAGCCGATGATGGAATTCAGCGGCGTGCGTAGCTCGTGGCTCATGTTGGCCAGGAACTGGCTCTTGAGCCGGTCTACTTCGCGCAGACGGTCGGCGGTTTCGCGCAACTGCTGGTAGAGCCGCACGGTTTGCAGGGAATAGGCCGCCGAGGTGGTGATGGAGCGGAACAACTCGACATCGTCCGGGCTGAGGCCGGCCGACGGCCCGGTGTGAACGACCTCGACCACCGCTTCCACCTGCTCGTCAAAGATGAAGGGCAGGCTCATCGTTTCGCGGACTTTATCCTCCGGCTCTTCTCGGAGACGTTGCATCCACAGTGCGCGGCGGCGGATCACTTCCATCAGGTCTGGCCGGTCGCTGGCGGGGAAGCTTTGGCGCAAAGCCGGCCAGGCATCGGCTTCGTTGGGGTTGAGTTTGAGGGTAATGGGGGTAAAGGTCTCGGTGGCGGCTTCCCAATGCAAGACGGTCACTCCGTTCGGCTTATATGCATTGAACAGTTCTTCGGTCAGGGCCTGCATCAAGTCTTCTTCACTCAAGGTTCGGGCCATGGCTTGTGTGGCTTTGGCCAGCGCCGTCGCTCCATATTGCTGACGACCCAGATTCTGGTAGAGGATCGCGTTTTGCAAAGCGACCGAAATCTGGGTGCTGATCGAGTCGAGCAGGGGAAGCTGGTCGTCGGCAAAGGCGCTGGGGAGCGTGTGGGTGTAAGCCAGCACGCCCACCACCTCGTTGGTGCGTTGCGATCTCAGCGGCGCGGCGAGGATGGACCGCACCTGCTCCTGGCTGATGCGCGGCAACCAGCGGTCGTCGAGCAGGGCGTCTTTCACCAGCACCGGCTGGCGATTTTCAAACACCCAGCGATCCAGGCCCCGGGCGGCGGCGGCTTTCACCACTGCCTGGGTTTCGACTCCGGTGAAGCGGTCGAGGTCGGGGATGGTGCTTCTGAAGATGGCCTGACCTTCACCGGTGTACAGCACGTAAGCGTGCTCGGCGCCGATGGACGAGGCAAACTTCAAGGCGGTGGCAATGATGTTGTTCAGGCTCAGGTTGGCGGCCAGCGCCTGCGACGACTCAAACAGAAAGACCAGCCGCTCACGTTCCTTGTTCAACTGCTCAAGCAGACGCGCGTTGTCCAGCGCCAGCCCCAGGTGTTCGGCCACTTCCTGAGCCAGGGCCAGGTCGTCTTCCGTCCACTCATGATCTGCGCCAATCTCTTCCAGGGCCAGGGCGCCGATGGGCTGACCGCGAAGCAAAATCGGCGCGGCCAGGGTGGCGTGTTCGCCGCCGGTCTGGATGAGGCGGCCCTTTTCCAACGCCTGGGCCAGGGCTGAGTCGGCGTTGGCTGAAGGCACTCGGCCGGTTTCGGCAACGATGGTGCCGCTTTGCGATTCCAGAAATTCCCTCCAGCCTTCTTGCGAGAGGCGACCGGTGAGCGCGTTGAGTTCGGCCAGCGTCTTCTGCGAGTCTTCGAGCAGTTGCTGGTTTTGGACGAGCAGTTGTTGTTGGGCGGCGAAGAGTTCGGCGTTGTTGATGGCAACGGCCAGTTGGTCGGCCAGGGTTTGCAGAACGGCCACATCGGCGGAGGTGAAGGCGTTTGGCTCGCGCGATTGCACGTCGAGCGCGCCCAGCAGGCGTTCGCCGACAATGAGGGGAATCGCCATTTCGGAACGCGTTTCTGGCAGAAGCGGATTCTTGAAGTGGACAGCGTCGGCGTCAACGTCGAGGGCGATGCGCGGCGCGCGCCGCGAGGTGACGTAGCCGATGATGGATTGCGAGCCGACGGCCAGGGTGTGTTTGCGCTCCTTGAGCTGGCGGCCAATTTCGCCGGTGGACTCGCGGACGACGGCCTGACTTCCGGTTTCGTCCAACAGGAAGATGGAAGCGTGATAATAGCCAAAACGGTCGCGAATGAGTTCAACCGTGCGATGAAGCAGTTCGGAAAGATCGAGCACACTGCTGGCGGCGCGGCCAATCTCGGCGGCGACGGCTAGTTGGGATGTGCGGCGGCTTACGATTTCTTCCAGGCCGGCGCTTTGCTGTTCCAACTGGGTAATGGCCTGCTCGGTGCGGCGCGAGGAACGATAGTTGACGATGGCAATGACGACCAGCACGCTCGGCCCGACAACGACGTTTAAGAGGACGGTTGCCAGCGCCGGAAAGGTTGGCGGGTGAAACGGGTTGAGGCTGGCAATGACGAGGTTGTGAATAATTGCCAGACTGCCGATGACGACTACGCGCTGGGTTCGACGGGCCGGGAGCAGATAATTGGCCAGCACAATCGGCACAAACAGCACCATGATGTTGAAGCCGATCACGTCGGATTGAAAATAGAACGACGACACCATGAGGCCCACAATGGCGTAGACAAAGGCTTCGATGCCGCGTTCGGGGTTGCCGCGCCGGGCGATTTGCCAACAGATGTAGAAGCCGCTTATCGCCACGGCCAACAGGCCGCCAATGACCAGTGTTTGCCAGTAGCGCAGAAAGGCGAAGGCCAAAACGTAGATGACAAGGCCCAGGCCGACGGCCAGGGAGCCTAGCTGGTAGACGAGCCGGAATTGTTCCAGTTGCCAGCCGGACTGGTTTGGCCGGGGCAGGTGCGCGGGCTGGCTCATGCGCCCTCCCGCGACGGACTGGTTAACCGCACGACGGCCCGGCTGCTGCCGGTGGCACGTTGCAGTTCCTCGGCGGCAATTTGCAGAATGCGCTTGACGTCCGAGCCAAAGGCGATCTTGCTGGTCACTTCAGAGATGACGCGCTCGCGGCGGGCCAGGCGTTTTGTCTCGGCCAGCGCGCTTTGAGTCTCTTCCAGCAGGCGCGCGTTTTCAACCGCCAGCGCCGCCTGGGCAATGACTGCCTCGGCCAGCCTCAGTTCATCCTGTGTCCACTGCCGATCTTCGTTCGGGGCGCTCAGCATGAATTCGCCGATGACCTGACCGCGCAAGGTGATCGGGATAAACATCTCGGTGCCATCGTTCGACAAATAGGGCTGGGTCAGGCTTAGAGGGTCGCCGTTCATTGCCTCGTCCGGCGCGGGTTCGACGGTGTTGCCTTCCAGGCGCAAGCTAACCGTTTCCGGGTGCGAGCGGGAATAATTGTCCCAGGCCTCGCTGAGGTATTGACGGCTGAGCAAGCTGATCTCGGCCAGGCGGGTCTGCGCTTCCTTGAACAGGCGCGCGTTGTTGATGGCAACGGCGATCTGGTTGGCCATGCTCTGAAGCACCGCCACGTCTTCGGTGTCGAATGCTTTAGAGAGGGTGGACTGCACGTCGAGCGCGCCCAGCAGCGTGTCGCCCACGATCAGCGGCAGGCCCATTTCGGATCGGGTGTTGGGCAGGAGCGGGTTTTTGAAGTGGACGGTGTCAGACCCCACGTCGAGCGCGATTCGCGGCTTGCGGTTGGCGGTGACGTAACCCATAATGGACTGCGACCCCACGCCCAGTCGGTGGCCGCGCTCTTTGAGTTGGCGGCCCACCTCGCCGGTAGACTCGCGCAGGATCGCCGTCTCACCCTCTTCATCCAGCAGGAAGATCGAAACGTGATAAAAGCCCAACCGGTCACGAATCAGGTTGACGGTGAGATCCATTACTTCGTCAATTTCCAGGGTGGATGACACGGTGGCGGCGATTTCATTGATGGCCGCCAACTGGGTGGTGCGCTCGGCTACTTTTTCTTCCAGCACGCCGGTGGAGGCGCGGATTTCTGAAATCATGGAATTGAAGGCTTGAGAGAGCTGGCCGATCTCGTCGCGGCCCGCCATTGGCACGTTGACGTTGAGGTTGCCGCTCTGGGCTTCCTTGGCCAGGCGCGTCAGTTCGGCCAGCGGTTGCACCAGCGCCCGGGCGACGAAGATGGTAAAGACAATGGCGATGATCAGGCCGATGACGCCGATGACGCCCGCCGCCCGCACGACGGCCAGCGAGGCGGCCAGACTTTCATTTACGTTTTGGCGGATGATGACCGCCCAGCCCAGGTTGTTGATGTCGGACGGGCCGACATCGGTAAGGACAAAAGCCTGGGCGACCATGCTTTGTTGTGACTGAAATTCGCCGATGTGCCACTGGGCGTCCAGCATGTTCCGCCACTCTTCTTCCGGGATGCGAATCTCCTCAGTCGAGGTGGTGTCGAGCCGCAGGCCGCTCTCGCTGAATAGCATGGCCTCGCCGGTCACGCCCACGTCCACGCCGGTCAGTTGGTTGATCAAAGCTTGCAGGCGATAGCGGGCATGAAGGATGCCGATGACTTCGCGGCTGTTAGGCTGGTAAATCGGCACGGCGATGACAATGGTGTAAAGATTGCTGACCGGCTCAAATTCCGGCGGGCTGATGTACACCGCGCCGATGCCGCTGTTGTACGCCAGCGTCCACCACACTTCGTCGGAATGGGCGAAGGCCTCGGGCGGGGTGGTGATGGCGACCAAACCGCCATAGCGATCGGTGACAAACACTTCGACGTTGTCGGGATAACGATTGGCGAAGTTGCGTAAATCAATACTGGAGGTCAAGCTCTGGCGATCCAGCACCAGCGGGTTGTTGGGTTGAGCCGCCGTCCACTGCGCTGTCATCTGATCGAGTTCCTGGCGGGCAATCGCCTCGGAAGCCGGATAACTGGTATTGGCGGTTTGTACGTCAGCAACGACGGCTTGACTGCGGGCCAGCGTGTCCAGGTTGTTTACTTCCTGCGCCAGTTGGTCGGCCACGCGCCGCGCCGTGGACTGGGCAATGGTGTACAGATTATTGCCAACTTGTTCGGAAATCGTGTTTTGCAGGATTGCCACCACGATGACAGTAACGGCCACAGTGGTGGGTACCAGCACGGCCAACACCGCCACAACCAACTGAGTAGCCAGCGGCCAGTTGGATCGCACCCGGCCCAGGCGATTGAGTAAACGCCTAATCATTGCTCACCTTCCGAGCCGGTATCTCTTGGTTGTTGCCTGGCCCGCTCAGCCGAACCAGGCCTTTGCCAGCGCCCAACGTTTTGCCCAGCTCCACCAGCGTCGTGGAGAGAATGCTGTTCACGTCGGGCAGGCGGCGCAACTTGTCGCTGATGACGTTGACGGTTTGCTCGCGGTTGGCCAGGCGACGGGCTTCGGCCAGCGCCGTCTCGGCCTCTTCGATCAGCCGTGCATTCTCCAGCGCCAGAGCGGCCTGCTCGGCGGCGGCTTCAATGAGAGCCAACTCGTCCGGGTCCCAGACGTGATCGGCCTCTTCGGCTTCCAGCGCGATTGCGCCAATGATCTGATCGCGCAATTTGAGCGGGACGGTGACGGTTGAGCCGTCGTGGCTGTGGGTCACTACCGCTTTCTGTGTTTCCACCGCCGACTCAATCGCCGGCAATTCCACAGCGCCGCCCTGGATCAGCGTGTTGTTGGCATAAGCAAAGGTAGGCAAGCGGCCTGCCTGATCGTGCTGGCTTTGGGAGAACCGCTCCCAGGCTTGCGAGAGATACCGCTGATGAAGCGTCGTCACTTCGGCCAGAGCGCCCTGGGCTTCCTGGAAGAGGTGAGCGTTGTCCAGAGCAATAGCAACCAGGTCGGTCATGCCTTGCAGAGAAACGATGTCTTCCGGCGAGAAGGCCTCGGGCTGATCTGATTGAATCGAAATTGCGCCCAGAACATGCTCGCGAGCGATGAGGGGCAGGGCCATTTCCGAGCGGGTGTTGGGCAGGAGCGGGTTGTTGAAGCGAATGCCCTCAAAACCGACATCGAGCGCCAGGCGTGGCTGGCCTTCGCTGGCCGCGCGGCCAATCATTGAATTGCCGCCCACTTCCAGGCGATGGTGGTTGGCAAGCATGGTCTGTCCCGCCTCGCCGGTCCCGGCCCGCAACTCGGCGTAACGCCCCGTCTCGTCCACCAAAAACGCGCCCACATAATATAACTCGAAACGCTCCCGGATCAGGTTCACCGTCCGGCGCAGGAGTTCGTCGGGGTTGAGTTCGGCGCTGGCGGCGCGAGCCACCTCGGCCCCGGTGACGATTTGGGTGGTGCGGCGTTCGATGAGTTTGGTGCGCTCGAGCACGCGTTGCTCAAGCTGTTCGCGTTCGCGTTGCAGTTCTTCCACCATGCTCTGCTCGCGATACCGGGTTGAAACGAATTCGGTCTTGAGCATAGACAAACCGCGCATCACCACGACAGCCAATAAGAGAAAGACGACGCTTCCGGTGGCCCAGATGATCGAGTCGGTTGAGGCCACCACTTCGGCCCGGGGCGTAGTCAACAAGTTGTTGCTCATCATCCAGCCGATTGCGCCCATCGTCAGCAGGCTCATAATGAGCGCGCCCAGGCTGGCCCGCAAACTCAACAGCAGGAGGGTGGTGGCGGTGAAGGCGAAGAGGAAGAGCCGCCCGTTGCCGCTCAGGCCATATTGCACCAGGAGCGTCCCGCCCAGGCCGTACATGATGAGCAGGAAGATGCTGGCTCGCAGGCGGTAAGGCATGCGAATGAACGTGGCCGTCAGCAGGACGGCGTAGACGACAATGTAAATGAGGCCCAGAAACAAGTCGCCATCGTTGATCACTCTGACGAGCGAAATGATTAGCGTCAATGCGCCCAGGGCGCTTGCGCCGTTCAGCAGAGTTTTGAGCAAATTCTCGCGCCACTGAGAGATGGTGAACTTGGCGGTGTGCCGGGCGGAATCCTTTTCGGGAATGTGCTGGGCGGGTTTGGCCGCCGGACTCGCTTGGGAGGCCGCCTCGGGTTTGGGGAGGGCGTGGGCGGGCGTTGATTTCTCAGTGTCGGGCGCCCCGGCGGTGGCCTGGGCGGCGCGCAACTTTTCCATGGCCGCCATTGCGGCTTCACGTTCCTGTCGTTCCTGTTCGGCTTGTTGCCGGGCCTGGGCCAGTTCAGCTTCGAGTTTGGTCAGTTCGTCTTCGCGCTGGCCGATTTCCTGGGCGGCCTGCTGGCGCACACGATCCACACTGGCTTCAAACCTGGCAATTTCGGCTTCGCGTTGCTTGCGCTCCTGAGCGGCTTGTTGCTGGGCGCGGACAATAGCGGCCTGAAAGCGGGCTTCTTCAGCTTCGCGCTGTTCACGATCTTTGGCGGCCTGTTGCTCGGCTTGAGCAATTGTGGCCTGAAGCCTGGCCTGCTCGGCTTCGCGTTGTTCGCGCTCTTTGGCGGCCAGTTCTTCTGCCTGAGCGATGGCGGCCCGAAGCCTGGCCTGCTCGGCTTCACCTTGCTCACGATCTTTGGCGGCTTGTTGCTCGGCCTGAGCCATGGCCGCTTGCGCTTCGGCCTGTGACGATGCGCCTGTGTCGGGAGCGGGCGGCGTTGGCGGTTCGGGCCTGGGCGGTTCGGGCGGCGGCGGGGTCGGCTCTGGCGGCTCAATGCCAGAGAACAGTGACTCAAGCCGTTTCTGGTAACTGTTGTCGTTGTTGGACATACTGCAAGATTTCCTGAGTCAACTGCCGGTACTGTTGCGTGCCCCGGCTGTTCGGCGCGTGAACGGTAATGGGCTTGCCCACCAACTGGCTCTCGCGCAGTTTGCTATCTACGCCGATGACGGTTTGCAGGATCGAGTCGGCAAACCGTTGTTGCATGTGCGCCAGCACCCGGCTGTGCAGGTGGCCGCGCCCGTCGAACATGGTGATGAGCATCCGGTAGATGAGTTGCGGGTTGGTTCTGGTTCGCACCAGCCGGATCATCTGGAAGATGCCTTCGAGGGCCTGGACTGAAAAATATTCGCACTGGGTGGGAATGACGACCAGGTTCGAAGCGGTGAGGGCGCTAATGGTGATCGGCCCCAGCGACGGCGGGCAGTCAATGACCACGAAATCGTAAAAGGCCAGGTCTTTGCCGGCCAGGTTGTCGCGCAGCAGGTATTCAAACTGCGACCGGGCGTAGAGCGCCTTCGACACCACCAGCATGTCGGGGTTGGAAGGCACCACGTCGAGACCGGGCAGTTTGGTTTCGCGGCTGACGCGAAGCAGGGTTTCATTGCCCAGCAAAACGTCTGCCGCCGAGTGGCGCATGGTGGCCGGGTGCAGGCCGGCGGCAGTGGTCAGGTTGGCTTGCGGGTCGAGATCAATGATCAATGTTTGATGGCGTTGCTCGACGAAGCAGGCCCCTAGCGAGAGCACGGTGGTGGTTTTGGCGACGCCGCCTTTTTGGTGGCAGATGGCGATGACGTAAGGCATAAATGATTTAGATCGCTGACGGTCGGGAGCCGTTGCCGCCGTTGTTTCCATTGTTGCCGTTCCCCTGGCCCGAGCCGGGCTTCCGCGGGAGCAGGTCGTGCTCGGGGCCAAGCCGGGCCACTGCCCGCCGGGTGCGCAGAATGTCATTGAGTTCGCTGAGAGTAGTGGAGATAATGCTCTCGGCGTCAATCGAACGGCGGATCTTGCCGGTGACGCGGTTGATCAATTGCTCCAACCGGGCGCGGCGGTTGACCTGAAGATACAGCCGGGCGTTTTGAATAGCGACGGCGATCTGATCGGCCATCGTCTGCAATACCGAAACATCGGCGTCGGAGAAGGCGTTGACCTGGACGGATTGCACATCGAGAGCGCCAATGACGATGTTGCCGACGATGAGGGGCAGGGCCATTTCGGAATGGGTGTCGGGCAGGAACGGGTTGACGAAGCGCACCGGCTCTTCGCCGACATCGAGGGCGATGCGAGCGCGGCGGTTGGCGACGGCCCAGCCCACCATCGAGTTGCCGCCCACTTCCAGTTTGTGGCCTCGTTCGAGCAACTTCTTGCCGGCGTCGCCGGTGGCGTGCCTGAGCACGGCCCACTCTCTGGCGTCGTCCACCAGAAAGAGGGCGGCGTAGTACAGGTCGAAGCGTTCACGGATGGCTTCGACGGCTTCAATCACCAACTGATCCGGGTCAAGAATAGAGATGGTGGCCCGGCTGACATCCGAGGCGGCCACCAGTTGCTGGGCGCGGCGGCGCGAGGCTTCTTCTGCCGCCTTGAGTTCGGTGACGTCTCGCGAAATGCCAAACGTGCCAATGACGTGGCCCACGCTGTCTCGCAAAGGCAATCGCGTGGTCAGCGCCCAGGTCGCCGAGCCATCGGGCCACAGTTCCTGCTCCACCTTGCCGAAGATGGGCTGGTTAGCGAGCAACACGGTTTGCTCGTCCTCGTAAACCTGGCGGGCGTATGCCTCGGTGAAGAAGTCGAACTCCCATTTGCCGATCATATCTTCGGGCGGCAGGTTGAACCTGTCGGCCACCGCCTTGCTTACCCGGATGAAGCGGCCCTCCTGATCCTTGAAGTAAATCTTGTCCGGGACATTTTCCAAGAGGGTTTGGAGAAGGTAGGTTTCGTAGTCCAACGCCTTGAGGGTGTGTTGCGCATTCTCCAGCAGTTGAGCATTGCGGATGGCGATGCCGATCTGATCGGTCATCGTCTGCAAGGCGGCAATGTCGGACTCGGAGAATGCGTTGTGTAAAGTGGACTGCACGTCCAAAGCCCCGAGGACGGTTTCGCCGACTCTCAAGGGCAGGGCCATTTCGGAGCGGGTATCGGGCAGAAGCGGGTTGGCAAAGCGCGTCCGTTCTTTGCCGGCATCCAGCGCAATGCGGGCCTGCCCCTGAGCGATGCACGCGCCGACCATGGAGTTGCCGCCAACCTCCAGCCGGTGGCCGTTCTCAAGCAACTGCCGCCCGGCGTCGCCGGTGGCGTGCCGAAGCATCGCCCATTTGCCCTCATCGTCCACCATAAAAATGGCGGCGTAATACAAGTTGAACCGGCTCCGGATCAGTTCGACGGCGTCCACAATAAGTTGAGCCGGGTTGAGCATGGAGATGGTGGCCCGGCTCACTTCCGAGGCGGCGGCCAGTTGATCGGCGCGGCGCTGGACTTGCTGGTAGAGTTGGATGCTTTGCACGCCAAGCGCGATCTGCGAGGCAATGGTAGACAACAGGCGCGCATCTGCCGGGGCGAAGAGGTTTTGCTTTTCGTAATCCTGCACCGCGAGCACGCCGATGACATTCTCGCGGACGATGATCGGCACGCCCAGATATGACTCAGCCGGGTCGCCTTCGACGATGGCTCCCTGGGTGGTGGCCTCGGCGGCGTTGTTCACCACCAGCGGCTGGCGTGTTTGAATGATGAGGCCGGTGAGGCCGTGCCCCACCGGAAAAGGATCAACCGAGGTGACCAGGCCGCTCTCGTAGAAATAGGGGATTTCGAGAAGCTCGCGCTTGGAATCGTAGAGGCTGATGTACATGACCGGCGCGTTGATGACACGCAGAACTTCGCGGCGAACCACGTCAAACAGGCCGTTCAAGTCGGTCTGGGCGGCAACGGCCTGGCCGATCTGGTTGAGGGTGTAAAGTTCGCCGAGGCGGTTCTGGGTTTCCTGAAGGAGACGGGTGTTTTCAATGGCCGCCGCCGCCTGCGAGGCAAAGAGTTGGGCGATGCGTTCATCATCTGCCGAGAACCAGTTGGGCTGGCTGTGCGTGAGCGTCAGCACCCCGACCGTGGAGCCTTGCCAGGCCATAGGCACGGTCAGGGCGGCGCGGAAGGCGGCGCCGGCGACAGCCCCGGTCCGGCTTTCCCACTTGGCGTAATCTTCCACGCGCAGGGGCCGGCCACTGGCGAACACCTGACTCGGCAGGCCCTCACCCCGGCGCAGGCGTTGCCCTACCCGAGTCGGCTCGCTGACGTTGGCTCGCAGTTCGATTTCATCGTCATTGAGGGGCAACCAGATTTCGGCGTCGTTGGCTCGCATCAGCGTCAACGACCGGCGGGCGATCAAGTCCAGCAAAGCGTCGAAGTTGCTTTGGGGGATGCTCAACTCAACTGAGGATTCGAGCAACGTAGCCAGTTGTTGAGCGCGAGCCTTTTCGCGCGTGTACTGAGCGGCGTTGCCGATGGCGACGGCGATTTCGTCGGCCAGGGTTTGGATGACGGGCACCAGGTCGTTCGGGAAGGCGTTGCTGTTGACCGATTGCACGTCAAGGGCACCGATGACTTGCCCGCCCTGGCGCAGAGGAACGGCCAGCTCGGCCCGGGTATTCGGGAGTAGCTCATGCCGGAAATAAGCCGGGTCGTCGCTTACGTCGGAAGCGACGCGGGCGGCGTTGTTGGCGGTGACGTAGCCGATGATGGTGTCGGAGCCAACGTCTAGTTTATAGCCGCTCTTGATCAGGCTCGCTCCCACTTCGCCCATTGAGGCGCGAAGCACGGCGTTCTCGCCCGCCTCGTCAAGCAGAAAGATCGAAGCATGATAAAAATTGAAACGATCCCGGATCAGGCTCAAGGTAGTGTCGAAGAGTTCATCCAGGCTAAGCAACGACGAAGCCGCCCGACCCACCTCGGCGGCTACTTGCAGTTGTTCAGAGACGCGGCCAACTTCCTGTTGAACCGTCCGCCGGGTGTTGAAGACAAAGAGGGCGCTCAAGATGAACAGAATAACGCCAACCCCCAGCAGGATGATCTGAGTGTCGCGGACGGCGGCAAAGATGTTGGTGGTTGCCCGGGAAAACAAAGCCTCTTCCTCGTTATAGATGCCGGCTAACTGCGCTTCGGTGTCTTTGAAGGCGCGGCCCAGTTCAAACTCAATTACCGGAACTTGCGCCTCGGAAGGGCTATTGCGGAAGCCGGCGATTTGCGAATCGTAGATTTCAAGCAGGACGCTTACGGCGTCAATGGCCGGCGTATATTTTGCGTTTCCGGCGGCGGCAGTTTGCAGGTCTTCCAGACGGGCGGCCACGTTGGCCCGCCGCGCATCAACAGAGGTGAACTCGGGTACGTCCAGGTGGAGTGCCAGTTCGACTTCGGCGTGTAATTGAAGCACTTCTATCCGCAAAGCCGAGAGCTTTGGTAGAAGGCTAATGGAAGGCGCGACCGACGTTTGAAACTTTTGCGAAAGATCGAGGTAATTGAACAGGATCAGATTCTCGGCCACGGCCCCAATGACGAGCAGGATGACGAGAAGGATAAGCTGGCTGCGGGGAACGGCAGGACGACGGGCGGTAGAAGGAGGAATGGATGCCAACATAACTGAGCCGCTTTCAGGGAGACAATGCCAATAAGTTGTCCAACGTTACCTGAGGCGCCAGGCAGGCTGAGAGGCCAGCGTTAAGGATAGCTTGCCGGCTGGATTCGCTAAAGGGAAGCCTGAAGGCGGGCTTACGGGGTGGATAATTCCCATACCGGTTCGCCCCGCAACATCCGACGGATTTGGTCAGGGAATTTGTCGGTGTCGAGCGGTTTGCCCAGGAAGCCGTCGAACCCGGCGGCCCGCGCCCTGGACATTTGCTCGGTGCTGGCTTCAGCTGTGACGGCGACCACCATGGTGTTGGCCAGGCGGGGATGTTCACGGAGTTTGTTGAGGGCGGCGTAACCGTCCTCGTAAGGCAGGCGAATGTCCATCAGAATCAAATCAACCTGCGGCAGGGTATCGGCAAACTCAACGACTTGCCAGCCGGAGGTTTTCCATTCACAGCGTTGCACGCCCATGTAGGCCAACATGCGGGCCATCAACACAAAATTGGACGGGTTGTCTTCAACAATAAGCACGGTCGCGTCTTTAGCATGAATCGCCCGGTGCTGGCGCGTCGAGCCGTTTTGCTGTTTGGGTGAGTTGGTTGATTGATCGGTGGTGGACTGAAGCGTCATGTGGGCTGAGCCTCTTCGATGAATCGGGCAAGTTGTTGTGGGAAGATATCAATGTCAATCGGCTTTTGAATGTAGCCGTCGCACCCGGCGGCGAGCGTCTTCTCACGGTCGCCGCGCATCACGTTGGCCGTGAGGGCGACGATGGGCACGCGGGCCAGGTGCGGCATTTCTCGAAGTTGGGAAGTGACGGCGTAACCGTCAATCTCTGGCATGTTGATGTCCACCAGAATTAAGCTGAACTTGTTTTCCGCCGCCTTCGCCAACCCTTCAGCGCCGTTGGCGGCAACCAACACCTCGTAACCTTCAGCAGTGAGAATGCGTAACGCCAAAAGCCGGTTATCCGGGTTGTCTTCAATATAAAGAATGCGTCGTTGACTATCGGCCATAAATGACTGACTGGTACGCCGGAGCTAACAGCAAACTAACATCGGGCACCCGCCCTAAACCTTGCAAGGTCGTTATCAAACCATTTGCCTTGCAATTCTGCTGTAAGCCTGCAAAACCGTACAGCCCGCGTCGCTGGCGGGCTACTGTCAAGACTAAATTACAAAGCGCGAGGCCTCAACGCCGTTATACTATTTCTTGTTCTTTGGAATGACGGTCACTTTGCGCAATTGGCCATTGCCTACACTCTCGGTGACCACGTCTGGATGGTCGCGCAGGGCCAGATGAATGACGCGCCGCTCGTTGGCCGGCATTGGCTCCAGCGAGATGGTGCGGCCACGTTGCACTGCCTGCTCGGCCAGCCGCCTGGCAAGTTGTCGGAGTTGGTGCTCGCGCCGGACTTTATAGCCTTCTACATCCACGACGACGTTGACCAGTTGATCCAATTGTTTGGAGACGATGAGGCGGACGATGTATTGCAGGGCGGCCAGCGTTTCACCCTTGTGGCCGATCAACATTCCCAGATCATCGCCTTGAATATCCAGAATCAAGGGCCGGCTTTCCTCAGGGTCAGCCGCCTCTCCCCAGGAAGCGTTGATCCGCGCCCGAACCAGCATCTTCTCCAGCAGAGTCTGCAACGTTTTGCGCGCGGCGAGAAGCGTCGGGTCATCGGGCTGAGGCTCGACGAGGCGGATTGACACCCGCACTCGGGCCTGGCGGCCTTCCTGCGCGTCGCCGCTGTCCAGCACCTCGACATCCACTTCATCCTGCTCCACGCCAAGTTCAAACAGCGCTTGAGCCACAGCTTCATCCACGTCGGGGGCAATGATTTCCAGGAAGGTGCGATTCTCAGACATCGGGCTAACCTTTTACGGCAGGTCTATTTTTTGGCGCCGGCTTTGGCGGCTCTGGCGGCTTTTGACGATTTGCCGCTTGTTTTCACGGCGGGTTTGCCGCTCTTGGCGGCTGAGGCGGGAGCGGCAATGGCCGGCAGCGGCTCACGCCGCAAAAAAGCCAGCAAGCGCGCCCGCTGTTGATCGTTCGTCAACGGGTACTGCACCATGCTCACCAGGTTCGACACAATGAAGTAAATGGACAGGCCCGAAGCGAATTGCAAAGACATGAAGCCAAACATGACCGACATGGTGATACCCATGGTCTTGGTCATCTCGGCGGCCTGGCCGGTGTCGGCCCCGGGTTGGGGGGGCGGGGTAATCAGTTTTTGCGAGAGCCAGGTGGTGGCGAAGACCAGCGCCGGCAAAATATAAATTGGATCGGGTAGGGCCAGGTTGAGCCAGAGAAAATGGCTGTTGACCGGGACCAGTTTGTCAAGATTTGGGAAGACCGGGTAGATGGCGTGATACAAATCCACCAACGACAGCGGCGAAACGGCCATCACGTGGGTGATGGATCGGTACAGGCCGATCATGATTGGAAACTGCAGAAACATTGGCAAACACCCGCCCACCATCGTCATCGGGTTGTAACCCAGGGCAGTCAATTCGGTCTGGAGTTTCTCCGGCTGGTCCTTATACTTCTCTTGTAGTTCCTTGATTTGCGGCTGCATGGCCGCCATGCGCTGTGAATTCTTCTGGCTCGACATCGTGAGCGGCACGGTGATCAGGCGGACGGCAATCGTGAAGAGGACAATAGCCAGGGTGAAGTTGTTGCCCACCCAGGTGTAGAGCAACAAGAGCGCGTTGGTGAACGGATTGATGATGAACGTGTCCCACATAGTATTCCCTTACTTCGCTTTTGGATCAAAGAACCACAGCACCGAGCCGTCGCCAGGGTTTAGAGCATACAAGAGATTTTTCGCCGCCAGCGGCGCGATCAGAACTTTATCATCCAGAACAACCAGGTTCGCCAAGAGGCGATCGGCGTTATTTTCGTCGAGCACTTTCCCTTGCGGCCAGGCAAGGGAGCCGTCGGCGGCGTTGAGCGCGTATATTGTACCCTGCTTGTCGGTTGACACCACCAGCTTGCCGTCAATCAGGACGGGCGTGCCGCGAATCGAGCCGTCGAGCGGGACTTGCCAGTTGACGCGGCCTTCGGCGGTATTGACCGAGTACACCGTCCCATCCAGATCGGCAAAGTACAAGGTGCCGCCGTCAACCACTGGTTTGGCCCACACCCAGCCCGAGGCTTTCACCGTCCAAAGCTCGCGGCCTGTGCTGGGGTTGAGGGCGTAAAGAGTGTCGCTCAGCGTGCCCACGTACAACTGCTCACCATCCAGCACCGGCGTCCCTGCCAGCGCCCCGTTCAATAGCACCGACCAGAGTTGTTTTCCAGAGACGGCATCCACGGCATACAAATTGTGATCCATCGAGGGCACGTACACCACTTCTTCAGTGGGCAGGGGCGCGGCCCAAAGGCTGTTCGTGGCGGCGAAGGCCCACTTGAAATTGCCATTCAAATCAAGGGCGTACAGATTGTTGTCGGCTGAGGCGACGTAAACGGTTTCGCCGAACACAGCGGCAGGCGCGATGAGGCGATCGGTTGAGCCATCCTCCGGTTTTGCTTTCGGGCTTGTGAAAACGTCTATGATAATCTGTAAAAAGTCTTTCGTAGCAACTTGGGAAGGCCATTTCCATTTTTGAGTTCCGGTGGCCGCGTCAAGTGCGTAAACCGATTTGTTGAAAGAGGTGACAATCAGGATGTCACCAGCCAACACCGGGTCGGAGAAAAATTGGCTGATTTTGCTATCGTTTTCAGCAGGGAATTGCCAACGCTTGACACCGTTGGCAGTGTTGACGGCGTAGACGTTGGTGTTGAAGGCAACGTAGGCGGTGTCGCCGGAGGCGGTAAGGCCGGGCCACGATTGGGATGGAGCGGCGCCGCAGGCGGCTAGCACGACCGATAACAAAATCATCAAGATCGCCAGGCGGCGATAGGTAGTGTTCATTGGGACCAGCTACTCCTTATAACCATTATTCATTCGTAGGGGCGAAGCATTCGGGGCAGTATCTTGATGAACTGCGAGATCATCTTCCGAATGCTTCGCCCCTATAGATTCGCAGTCATGGCACAGGGTCGTAGCCGCCCCGCGCAAATGGATGACAGCGCAAGATGCGCCTGAAGCCGAGCCAACTGCCGCGCAGAATGCCGTATTTATCAATCGCCTGATAAGTATATTCTGAACAGGTGGGGTGATAAATACACGACGGCGGCAACATCGGCGAGATGAAGCGCTTGTAAAAGCGGATCAGGCCAAGAGCAACTTTCTTCATCCTTCACTCCCGCGCAGTAGTTTGGCCCGGCGCATGAGTTGAGCCAGGGCTTCGGTCACGTCCGGCCATCTGGCTTTGACCAGAGGCGGGCGGGCGATGAGTACCACGTCCCAGCCTGGCGCAAGTTGCGCTTCGGCCTGCCGCAACGCCGAGCGTAAACGCCGCTTGGCCCGGTTGCGGGCGACTGCGTTTCCTACATTTTTGCCTGCCGCAATGCCAACCCGGATGTTGGATTGATCATTAGGGCAGGCTATTAAAACAATCAGCGGGTGACCCCATGAACGACCTTCGCGGCGCACCCGCTGAAAATCTTGACTCGTTTTGAGAGTGAGCATTCAGCGTTCAACCAGCGGCGGTTTGCACCAGTTGCGGCTGAATGCTGACCGCTAAAAGCTGACAGCTTTAAACGTTGCTGTTACTGCCTTTGGTTTCGTTCCAGTTAACCTTCTTGAGATGCACGCGCTTGACGGCCAACTGCCACCGGCCTCTGGCCCGGCGGGCTTTGAGCACCTTGCGTCCGTCGGCGGTTTTCATGCGGGCGCGGAAGCCGTGCACGCGGGCGCGGCGGCGGATTTTAGGCTGATAGGTTCGCTTTGGCATTTCTGTTTCTACCCTTCAAAAAAGTACGGCCTCAGTGGGCCGCAAGTTACTGCAAGTGAATTGTGTCGTCCTACTTCGGGCGGGATTATACCACAGAGGGTTGGGGAATCCAGAAGGCGGATTCGCGCGATTCGCCCAAGCAAAGCATCCACATTCGTTACAAACGCCTATGGCTGTATAGTATTTACACCTCAGCGCGGAACGGTGTACACTGCCTGCCATAGTTCCCCAATCGCCCTTTGCTGGAGGTTGCGTAATGACCATTCATCTTCGCGCGTCACTTCGATTCTTCTCAAGTTGCCTGTTTGCCATCTCCATCGCCTTGTCCCCTCTCACTACACCGGCCTTTGCTCTTTCGGGGTTCTCCGAAGGCTCAGGCGAGTCTGCTCGCTTGCCTTCGCGAAGGGTTGGTCGCCTGGCAAGTGAATCGTCGTTAGTCAGCCCATCCATCGCGGCGGTTTCTGCGGGCGGCTGGCATACCTGTGCTCTGACGACGGGGGGCGGGGTCAAGTGTTGGGGCAGGAATGACTCTGGTCAGCTTGGCGATGGCACAACGATTGAGCGTTCTACACCAGTAGACGTGATTGGGTTGACAAGCGGGGTGGCGGCCATTTCCGCTGGCGGCTTTCATAGCTGTGCCTTGACCACTGGCGGCGGGGTCAAGTGTTGGGGACAAAAAAGCTCCGTCGGCGACGGGGGAAATATAGATCGCACCACACCCGTAAATGTGAGCGGGTTGACAAACGGAGTCGCGGCCATTGCCGCCGGTAGTTGGCATACCTGCGTCCTGACTACCGAAGGCGGGGTCAAATGCTGGGGCCTCAACGGTCAAGGCCAGCTTGGCGATGGCACGACTACAAATCGCGCCACGCCAGTAACCGTAAGCGGGCTAACAAGTGGCGTTACAGCTATATCCGCAGGCGGGTTACACACCTGCGCCGTCCTGACGGGAGGCGGGGCCAAATGTTGGGGCTATAACGGCTGGGGCGCGCTTGGCGATGGCACAACGACTTATCGCCCCACACCCGTGGATGTCAGTGGATTGACGGGCGGAGTCGCAGCAATTTCGGCGGGTGACTATCATACTTGCGCCCTGACAACTGGAAACGGCGTCAAGTGTTGGGGCAGGAACATTGAGGGCCAAGTTGGTGATGGCACAACCACCAACCAGCTTACATCTGTAGATGTCAATGGATTGACAAGCGGGGTTGCAGAAATTGCTGCCGGTAGTTATCACACTTGCGCCCTGCTCGCCGGGGGCGGGGTCAAATGCTGGGGGAAAAATGACTACGGCCAGCTTGGCGATGGCACGGTTGTCAACCAATCCATGCCTGTCAATGTAAGCGGGTTGACAAGCGGGGTGGCGACCATTGATCTGGGCGACTCGCACACCTGCGCTTTGCTCGCCGGGAGCGAGGTTAAATGCTGGGGATGGGATGGACATGGCCAGCTAGGCACTGACAGAATCCTGGAGCGACTCACCCCGGTGGATGTGAGCGGGCTGACAAGCGGGGTGACAGATATTGCCGCGAATTATTTGAATACTTGCGCTCTGACGAGCGGCGGCGGAGCTAAGTGTTGGGGAAATAGCCTCTATGGCCAGCTTGGCGACGGCACGAAAACCGCTCGCGCAGTGCCAACGGATGTGAGCGGATTAACGAGTGGAGTTGCGGCCATTGCTGAAGGTTCATATCACACTTGCGCCCTGACCAGTGGAGGCGGCGTCAAGTGCTGGGGGTTGAACGACTTCGGTCAGCTTGGTGACGGCACAACCACAAGTCAACTCACGCCAGTGAATGTAAGCGGGTTAACGAACGGAGTCGTCGCCGTTGCAACAGGCGGGTTTCATACGTGTGCTCTGACCGATGTTGGCGGGGTTAAATGCTGGGGGAATAATACTTATGGCCAGCTTGGCGTCGGTCCGAGTTTAGGCGGTTTAACGCCGTTGGACGTGAACGGTCTGACGGGTGGGGTCGCGGCCATCACTGGCGGTTTATATCATGCTTGTGCGCTGACCGACGTTGGCGGCGTCAAATGTTGGGGTGAGAACAACTACGGCCAACTCGGCGATGGCACAACTACACGACAATATACTCCGGTGGATGTGAGTGGATTGACGAGCGGGGTGACCGCCATTGCGACAGGCGGCGGTCACACTTGCGCATTAACTGTTTCTGGCGCAGTCAAATGTTGGGGGAGCAACTTCTCCGGTCAACTTGGCGATGGCACGTACACAGATCAGACCACACCGGTGAATGTGAATGGCCTGGCAAGCGGCGTCACGGCCATGACCGCCGGGCAATATCACACCTGCGCCCTGAATACCAGCGGCGGGCTTAAGTGCTGGGGATATGATTACTACGGCCAGCTTGGCGACGGCGCGACGATGATAAACCGTGCTATCCCCGTCAACGTGAATGGATTGACGAGCAATGTTATGGCCGCCGCCGCAGGGCACTGGCACACCTGCGCTTTGATTGCCGGTGGCGGGATCAAGTGCTGGGGGAGGAATACGTACGGCCAACTCGGCGAAGGCGGGTTCATTTTGCGCACAACGCCCACAGATGTCGTTTGGATAGTTGGCTCGCCGCCCACTTTGCTTTCGCCTACAAACAATGCTTTGACAATGACCTACACGCCTATGCTGGACTGGGGCGACTCGACGCCCGCGCCGGATCACTACGAAGTGCAAGTTGATGATGGCCCCGATTTCTCTGCGCCAATTACAACCCAGACAATCGCCGCCTCGGCGTTCACGCCCTCTACTTCGCTTAATCCAAACGCTCTTTATTACTGGCGTGCTCGCTTGTTCAATGAAGCTGGGCAATATAGCCTCTGGTCGGCAACTCGCGTCTTTCGCACGGCTCTGGCCCCGCCGGAAACCAGCTTCCCTGGCAATTTCGGCCAGCCGCAAAGCTTGCGCCCTCTGTTCGATTGGGTTCAAGTGACCGGAGCCACCTCCTACACCCTGCAAATTGCAACCGATCCCAACTTCACAACGTTGGTGAACAACCTGAATCTCTCGCCGTCGGCTTACACGATGACGGCTGATCTGCCGCGCGGTGTCACACTGTTTTGGCGCGTTCGGGGCAACACCCAGCACGGGCCGGGCAATTGGTCGCGCCAACGGCATTTCAACACCGCCAACCCGCCAAGTGTGCCAATCCTGCAAGCGCCCGGAAATGGCGCACTGGTGATGAACCTCACCCCAACTCTGGATTGGGCGGATTCGTCTCCAGCGCCGACGTATTACGAAGTGCAAATCGCAACCGATCTTGACTTTGTCAATGTGCTTGGCCGGGGGCAGAGTGGGCGAGCGGCCGTTTCACAGCACACGCCTGGCTTGCCGTTGGTAGCAGGCGAAACCTATTACTGGCGTGTGCGTGCTACCGGCGGCGCTTCGTCGTTGGGCCAGTTTTCATCTAGCCAATGGTCAAGCGTAAGGTGGTTCCAAACACCGCCATAACGTGCTGCCCTAAGCAATTTCGATTCTGATCAACCCCTGATTCGTTGGCGGCGACTGCCACGCCAGGTGAAGAGAAGTGTTTGGAAGAGAGGTGATGCTCATTGTGAATTGTGCATTGTCCATTCTTCATGCTATACTCACCGCCAATGCCACGACAGATTGCGGTTGCCAATCAAAAAGGGGGGGTGGGCAAAACCACCACCGTAATCAATCTTGGCGCGGCGCTGGCCGAACTCGGGGCGCAGGTATTGGTTGTAGACCTCGACCCTCAGGCCGCCCTCACCGCCTCCTGCAACCTTGACCCTTACAACCTCACCCGCACAGCCTACACTTTGCTGAGTAGAGACAACACCTCGGTGGCCGCCTGCCTGCGAACCGTGCGGCCCAACCTGCACATCCTGCCCGGCAGTGTAGACCTGGCCGCTGCCGAACTAATGATGGCCGGCGCGCCCAACGCCGCCTTTCGTTTGCGTGACGCGCTGGCCCGCAATCGCGCGCCTATTGACTACATCCTCTTCGACACCCCGCCCAGCCTCGGCCTGCTCACAGTCAACGCCCTGGTTTCGGCCCAGGAACTCCTCATCCCGGTCCAGTGCCAGTTCCTTTCCATGCGCAGTGTGCGCGCCCTGCTCGAAACCGTGTGGCTCGTCCACAAAAAGATGAATCCCGGCCTCGACCTGCTGGGCGTGCTGGCGACCATGTACCGCGAACATTCCGACCACTCGCGGCAGGTGGTCGCCGAACTGCGAAGCGTGTTTGAAGACAAAGTATTCGATTTCGTCATCCCCGACGAAGATGCTGTGGCCGAAGCGCCAGTGGTGCGAAAGACCCTGCTGGCTTACCAACCCAACAGCGCCGCGGCCAGAGCCTACCGGCAACTAGCGGAGGTTATTCACCATGAGCGATGAAGCCAACATCCTCGGCAAAGGGCGAGAGATTCTTTTGCCGCCCCAGGGCAACCCCTTTGACCGCAACAAAGATCGTGAGCCAATGGCAAAAACCGGAGCCATCCCAGCCGATGAGCCGCAAGACCTCTCCCCGGCAGACCTCGTTGCGCGCTTTGCCCGGCCAGACCCGGCCCCGATGGGCGCAATTGGCGACGAGCCGATGGACTTGACTCCGGAAGACCTCGCGGCCCGCTTCCCCAGCCACCATGACGATCGTAATAAGATTCCGGGGATGGGCGACGGTGAACCGGTTGGGCCTTCACTTCCTCCTCAACCGTCCATGTCGGCCAACGCGCCGCCGCGCCGCATCACCGGCAAAATGGACGAGGCGATGGTTGAGCCAACTGCGTCGGCCATTGAACCAACGGCAACTGCCGAGGCAGTGATTGACGACGATCAGCCCATCATCTCTGCTGAATCGCCCATGCCAGATTTTGTAGCCGACGCCCCAGCCGCCGAAGCAGAAGCTGTGCTTGACGATCAGCCCATCACTTCCACCGAAGCGCAAATGCCAGACGCGGTGGCTGAGGCTGTGGCCGCCATGCCAGCCGTTGAGCCAACCGCGCCCGCAATGCCCGACGTTGCGCCTGTGACGCTCCCGGAGAGGATAACAATGGCTGAGACAACCCCCACCAGTTCAAGTGAAACGGGCGCCGCGCGCGGCGAGGCTTCACCTCCGCCAGAGACGGTTGCCCCACCAGCGCCTGCCGCCGGCTTTCAGCCATACAATCCATTTGCTTCGACGCAACCTGCGTTACCGTCTGTCGCCTCCGATTTTGCCGTTGCTCAACCCGTCTCTACAACACCCGATGATTTTTCCACCCAGGACGCCGGCCGGCTGAATGAAGGTGTGGGCGCCGCGCAACCGGGCAAAGGTGAGTATGCAATGCCGCCTGTTATGGAAGAAGAGTCGATGGTGGAGAAGTTGATCACCGACGAGCGCGTTGATCAATTGTGGCAACGCATTGACAATGCCGAGAAGCAAGCCGTCAGCGACGACAGCAGTTTGCCGCACCAGCGCACCGCTAACCTTGAAAACTTGAAAGCGGCCCGCAACCTGCTTTTAGGTGGGCGCAGAAATTATGAAGACGCTGTGCGTTACGTGGTGGAAGTTGAGGCGGACATACTTTATTCCGGCCGCGTCCGCCGCTGGTCGTACAGTTATGGCTGGTTTTTGGTGGTTTACGATATTGCCTGGCTGGTGTTGCTGGCTTTGGGCGTGGTGTCGGGTAGCGCAATTGCCCAGCGTTTTGCCATCGGTGATACTTTGCTCACGCCGACGTTGGTTCTGACGATCTGGGTGACGATCATTTCCGGAGGCCTGGGCGGGGTTTCAAAATCCATTTTCTCGCTCGCCGCCCACGTCAGCAAACAGGACTTCGACCGACAACATCTGTTGTGGTACATCACCAGCCCGTTGATGGGGGCAGTGATGGGCGTGTTTGTGGTGATGGTCGCTCAAATCGGCATTTTCACCTTGAGCGGCGGAAGCACGGCGGGTGGCAGTGCCGTTTACCTTCTCTACATTCTGGGCTGGTTGGCCGGCTTCCAACAGAATGTGGCGTTGAAACTGGTAGATCAGGCTGTGGAGTTGCTTCTCAAACCCGGAGAGAAGAAGCCTTAATCAAAGGCGCAACCTTTTCTAAAACTTCCGAAGTCTAAACAAACTTCGGAAGTTTTCTTTATCTCACTTTGTCTTCCGGGTGGGCTTGGTCCCATAACGCGGCCAGTTCGGCAGTGGCCTTGCCAATATTCTCGCGGTTGGCGATCTCGCCGCTGTAGCTCTCCGGTTGGTTGAGGGCTAGCACAATTTTACGGTCGAGCCGCCCGGTGCAGTCGAACTCCCCGCTCAAATCTATGGACGGCGAATAAGTACTCAACCCGTCAATCGTCACTGGCCGGCCTTGCCGGGCAAAAAAGATCACGGCCTCACTCAGTTCGGCCAACACGGCCTGAGAGGTTGCCACGTCCACGCCGGTTCGCCCGGCGATAAATTCGGCAAGCTGCTCAATTGTCGCCGCCGGCCCCAGCGCCAGCCGGGGCCGTAACGCTTCCACTGCTTCAAGTCTCGTCGTCATCCGTCAGTCCTTTGGCTTGGCTGCAGACACGGCTTGTTTCAAAAAAAACACGCCGTGTCTAAAAGTGTCGGCTTGTCCTACTTCTCAGCCTTAACTATAATCCTACCATGTTCATCCCCGGCTACCCGGCCACACCGTTTCCTCTCACTCGCCACCTGCCGCCGCTGGACGATGGCATCATGGCTGTTTATGGCGATCAACACAGCGCCCCAGGCGACCTGGTGATCGATCCCTTTGCCCAGTCGCCGCGCGCCGCCCTGGAGCTGGCCCGCGCTGGTCGTCGAGTTCTGTTGGTCAACAACAATCCGGTTCTGCGGCTGGCCCTCATGGCCGCCATTGATCCGGTTCCGGTCAAAATCCTCAAGCTGGCCCTCACCCGCCTGGCCGACACCCTCATCGTCAAGACCCGTCTCGAAGAGTATCTTCGGAATCTCTATCGCTCCACTTGCCCCGATTGCGGCCATGCGGTTGAAGTGGATTTCTTCACCTGGGAAAAAGAGGCGCTGGCCGAAAAATTTTATCATTGCCCGACCTGCGGCGAAGACAAGACTCGCCCGACCGACCCGGCTGACGCCGAACTTGCCGCCCGCTACGCGCCGGACGGCAAGCGCGGCCCACATTACTTCTGGGCGCTGGATCGCGCCGCCTCGCCCGACGACCCCGACCGCCAGATTGTAGCTGACGCCCTCGAGACCTACACGGCCCGCGCCCTGCATGCCATCTTCACTCTCACTTACAAGTCTGGCGGGCTAACCCTCCACCCGCCCGAACGCCGCGCCCTCGACCTGCTGTTGCTCATGGCTTACGACGAAGGCTCCTCGCTCGATGGCGTTCGACCGCGCACCCTCAAACCGCACACTCGCTTTCGTGAAAAGAATCTGTGGCTGACTCTGGAACGATCCGCCTCAGACGGCGCTTTCCAGGGGGAAGCCGCCACCGGACTTTCAACCGTCTCCGTGCCCGACCTGATGAACAAGCCCAATCCCGCCGTCGCCATGTTTGAAGGCACGATGCGCGACCTCAACGCCTCCGGCCTGGTGCCGCCGAAGTGCGCCCCGTTCATGATCACGGCCCTGCCGCGCCCGAACGCCGTGCTTTGGATTCTAACGGCGATCTGGGCGGCCTGGCTTTGGGAGCAGGAGGCGGCCAAACCGTTGAAAAAATTCATCAGCCGCAAGCGTTACGACTGGTCGTGGCACGAACAAGCCCTGCGCGCCGGTTTCAGCGCCAGCCATAAAGTGATCACTCGCGGCGGTCGTTTTGTCGTGCTCCTGCCGGAGGCCGACCCTGGCTTTGTGGGCGCGGCCCTCACCGCCGCCGACGCCGCCAGCTTCTCACTTATCCATCACGCCATTCGCGCCGAGCCGGCCGAAGCGCAGTTCACGTTTCAACCTGATCAACTCACCGTCGAGCCGCCAGGCAAACTTACCACAACCCTGCGCCTGCGCGCCGAGGCGGCGGCTCTTGAGGTAATGCGCCAGCGCGGTGAGCCGGTGCGCTGGGCCACCATTTCCGGCGCGGCCTTTGTGGCGTTTTCTCAGGAGCACTTGCTTCGCATCGCTGTCGAAGAAAGCGCCACCGAGCCGCTCGACGTGGTCACCGAAGCGATTGAGGCCGGTTGTGTAAACTCGCCACAATTGATTCACGTGGGCGTTGAAGAATCAGAAGCCGACTCGCCTCGCGCCGGGCGCTGGTGGTTGGCCGACTCGGAAGGAGCGGCTGACCCGCTCGCCGACCGGGTGGAGCGCGAAGTTGCCCACGCCCTGGCCGACATGCCGGAAGGGCAACACCCCGATACCACAACGCTGGAGCGTCATTTGTGCACCGAGTTCCCCGGCCTGCTCACGCCCGGCTCGGCCTTCTTTCGGCGTTGCCTGGAATCCTACGGCGTGGAGAAAGACGGCGTCTGGCACTTCCGCCCCGAAGATGAACCGATGGCTCGCGCCGACGACTACGAACGCATGTCCACCGAGCTAAAATCGCTCGGCCAGCGTTTGGGCTATGAAGTGAAAACCGGCGCGGTTGAGATTAATTGGCTCGATGCCGACTCTGAATTGACCTCATTTCGTTTCATCATCTCCGACACGGCGGCAGTGGCCCGCCACATTCTGCCGCCGCCCACCCGCGCCCGGCAGGTGATGGTGATCCCTGGCGGGCGGGCCGGGCTGATCCAGCACAAGCTGGGGCGCGACGCGCACTTGCGCCAGGCGGTGGATGCCGGTGGCTGGCTCTTTCTCAAGTTCCGGCACGTGCGCCGCCTGCTGGAGAAACCCAACCTCGACCGCGCCGCCTTCCTTTCCGCCCTCGGCCTCGATCCGATTGTGGATCAAGGCTCGGAGCAGTTGCCGCTGTTGTAATTCTCAAGGAGACTTGTCGTGTCTGAACCCACCAACAAACGTCCGTGGAGCCAAATTCTGTTATGGGTGATTGCCGTTACATCTTTGCTTCTCAACCTCATCGTCATCAATACCTTGCTGTCGGTGCGGCGGCAGGCCGGGCAGGCTTTTGCCGAGGCGGCGGGCATGGTGGACGATCTAAAATCCAGCCGCTTCGACTATGCCGTGAATATTGACGAAGACCTGCCGATTGCGGCCAACGTGCCCATTGATTTCACCGTTCAGGTTCCCATCAGTGAAACTATCCCCATCAGCACGACGGTCAGTGTGCCGATTCAGTTTCCCCTCATTGGCCGGCGCACCATCGAAGTGCCCATCTCCACCCGCATTCCCATCAGCCTGACGGTGGAAGTGCCGATCAAGCAAACGATTCCCATCGCCGCCAATGTCCCGGTTCAATTCGATGTTCCGATCAGCATCGAATTGACGGACACACCGCTGGCGCAAAGCTTGGATGAAGTAGAGTTGATCCTGCTGGGCTTGGCCGACGGGTTGGGGGCAACCGACCCGTAAGAAGGATGAAAGAGGCAGGAGGAAGGAAGAAGGATGAAGAGCCTGGTTTTCATCCTTCATAATTCACGCGAAGCGTTCATCCTTTCTCTAATCGCGCTCGAATCTGACGAGGATGGCCGGTTTGGCCGAATGGATTTTATAACCCACCCCTGAAGGGATGATGGTGAGTTGGCCGGCCTCTAGACGCGCCCCACCCGACTCCAGTTCAACGCTGGCCGAGCCGCGCATGGTATAGAGTAGCGTCCCGCCGGGCCGGGCCACTTCTGCCGGGCCAAAGTCGCGGGCCATAAACGCCGAGAGCCGGTGGCCTTCCAGCATTGCCGCATTCTGAGGCTCAAACGGCAGGGTGAACCGGGCCGCCATGTTGCCCAGGCGAGCCTTCGCCAGCGGCGCTTCGTCGCCAGTCACCAGGTAGTTGCGGTGGCCGTTTCTGCGCTCCGGCATGATTTGCTGGCGAAAGAGAAGGATGACCGAGCGCAAGGCCGACTTGGACTGGTGGCCGACTCCTTTTGGCACCAGCATGGCCTCTTCGCTGTACAGCACCGTGCTCCCCAACTCGGTATTCAATTCAATAGCCCCATTGTGGACGAAGAACAACTCGTCTTCGTCAATGTGCTTGTGCCAGTCAATCTCGCCCTGAGCCATATATAAATGCACGCCAATACTGCCCACCAGGCCCAATGAAACCAGCGAGAAGGGCTGATCAATTCGCTCGGCGATGGTGGAGAGAGTGTGGATGGTGAGAGGCACGGGGCGAATTATAAAGGACGAATGGCGAATGACAAATGGCAAATGGCAAATGACAAATGACAAATGGCGAATGGCAAATGGCAAATCACAAATGACAAATGGCGAATGACAAATGGCAAATGACAAATGGCGAATGGCAAATGGCAAATGACAAAAGGTTGAGCTTCATCCTTCGGGTGGTTCGACGTGGACGACGACGCGCTTGATTTGCAGTAGCTCGGTCGTGACCCGCCGCTCCACTTCTTCGGCCAGGGCGTGGGCTTCGGTGAGGGGTTGAGAGGCGGGCAGGGTGAGGTGAATGGAGGTGGTGAGATGGCCGTCCACGTGATGGAGTTGAATGTCGTGGGCCGTGCCAGGGCCGGAGATGGCGTTGGCGACGGCGGCGATCTGGTCGGCGAGGGCGTCAAACTGAATTTCGTACCGGCCTTCTTCGCCGGGGACGGTAGCGCGGAGCGGCTCGAGGTGCGTGGTAACGCCGATCACACGCGGGATGGCCTCGCGGATGCGGGTTTCGAGATTGTTGGCGATGCCGTGAGCCTCGCCCAGCGAGAGATGCTCAGGAACTTCGACGTGCATTTCAAGCGTATAGCCGCCCGACGTTTCTTCATGCACATGCAAATCGTGAATGCCGATGCCGAGCGCGTCGGCTTCGGCGCGGGCGCGGGTGGTAATGGCTTGCCACTCGGACAGCACGGGCGGCTTGTATGGCTCGATGTGGACGATAGCATCCACGATGTTGGGCAGGTCGCCCTTCAAGCGCCGCTCCACTTCGCTGGCAATGGCATGTGCCTGCACGGTAGACATGGCTGGGTCAACTCTCACGTGCACGTCCACGTAAGCGGCGTCACTGCTGCCCCGCGAACGGGCGCGATGGACGTGTTGCACGCCGGGCACAACAGCGGCGGTCTTCTCGATCAATTGCGGGTCAATCACCAGCGCGTCGGTGAGCACGGCAGACGTTTGGCGGACGATGCTGAAGGCCACCCGGACGATCAGCACCACTACACCGGCGGCCACCACAATATCCACCCAGGCCATGCCGAAGCGGGCGGCGATGAGCGAGACGACGACTGAGACGGTGACGAAGAGATCGGTCCGGGTGTGGGCGGCGTCGGCCAGCAGGATGTCGGATTTGAGAGCCTTGCCCTGCCGGGTCTCATAAGTGACGACGGCCAGATTGACGAAGAACGTTGCGGCCATGATGGCGATGTCGAGCGGGGAGATGTTGGGCGTGGTGCGCGTGGTCAGCCGCTCGACGATGCCCTGGACGATCTCCCAGGAGACGAGCAGGAGCATGCCGCCGATGGCGAAGGTGGCGATGCTTTCGTATTTGCGGTGGCCGTAAGGGTGGTTGTCGTCGGGCGGGCGAGAGGCGATCCACAGCCCGGCCAGGCCGATGATGTTGGACGACGAGTCGATGATCGAGTGGAAGCCGTCGGCGAGGACCGAGAGCGCGCCGGTGGCGAAGCCGACGATGAGCTTGACGACTGTGACCAGTATGTTAAGCAGGAGGATGATGAACAGAACGCGGCGGATGAGTTGGGAGCGGGACATTGCGGGAGGCAGTGGGTAGTGGGCAGAAGGCAGTGGGCAGTTAGCCTTTATGGGCTGGAGCGAATTTTTCGGGGTGAGCTATCATCGCGCCCAACATTCTGCCGACTTCATTTAACATGATGACATCTCTTTTTTGAGAAAAGTGGTGGATGAAACTGTGATCTGCCTACTGCCTACTGCTTACTGCCTTCTGCTTTCTGCTTACTATGGCGTTGGCGCGACCGTCGGTGTTTCAGGCGTCGCCGTTGGCGGTTCGGGTGTCGGAGTGTCGGTTGGCAGTTCAGTGGTCGCTGTCGCGCTAGCGGTTGGCGTTTCGGGTGTTGCCGTCGGCGTATCGGTCGCGGGCGCGCTCGTCGCGCTAGCGGTCGGGAGCGGTGTATTCGTAGGCGCGCTGGTTGACGAGGGCGCGGGCGTGTTGGTGGGTTGCGGCGTGTCGCTGGGCGGCAGAGGCGTCGCCGTCGGGTGGGCAACAAAAACGCGGACGCGGAACTCGGAGGTGTGCCCGGCCTTGTCGTAGAGGACGACGCGAATCGTGGCCGGGCCGTCAGGCAGTGACGCCAGGTCCCACTTCGCCAACAGGCCGTTTTCAGCCACCGGGTTAGGCACGTCGCCGCTCACAAATCCCCAGCCGCCGGGGTCGTGGCCGAGGCCGTAGTCCACCGTGTAGTGATCAAATTCGCCGTTGGCGACGTTGGCAATACCGAACACATCAATTACACCATCCAGCGTTTGATTCTCGGAAGGCGAGGTGATGATGGCGACTGCCCGCGCCGCTTTGTCGTCGCAGAAGGCAGTCGGCGCGGGTGTGATGGGGAAGGTGATTCCGAAAATGGCCGCCCACTTTTGCCCCTGCTCGTTTTTCTCCAGCCACTCCAACGCAAACGGATCGCTAATGTTGACGACAGTTTTCTCTTCAGCCGTCTCAGGGTTTTTGGCGTTGCAGGCCTCGCTGGCGCGCAGGCCGGAGAACTTGTCGAGGAAAAGTTTGACGACGAGATCGCGGTCGGCTGGCAGAGGCGGCTGACCGGCGGCAAAAAATTCGGAGCGCACCGGCGGGTCGTTGGGCCGCTTCGGGTCAACGATCACTTTGCAGTAATCATTTTCAGCTGCACCCGTCGCCGCGCAAATGTTGGCAATGGTCGCGCTCTGCGGTTGGGTGAAGAGCGCCGGCTGTGTGCCGAGCGCCGCCCACGCGCCCTCCATGACGTTGTGCCAGATGGGGCCGGCGCCAGTCACGCCGCTCACGCCTTGCGCCATCGGCGTGAAGTCGGCGTTGCCCACCCACACGCCCACTGCCAGGTTCGGCGTGTAGCCCACCGTCCAGTTGTCGCGGTAGTCGTTCGTCGTGCCGGTTTTGACGGCGGCAGAGAAAGAAAGATGCAGAGTTGAATTGGGGCCGAAGGCGAGTGAACGGGCGTGATTGTCGGCCAGGATGTCGGAGATGAGGAAGGCGTGATCGGGGCGGACGATCTGTGCGCCCCAATTCGGGGGAACCGCCTGGCAGGTGGGGAGCGGTGTTCCGTCCTCTCCCGTTTTCACTTCGTCGGGCCGGGTGGGTTGCTCACACACGGTTGCGCCTGAAGGATAGGTGATGCGAGTGATGGCAATCGGAAAGACTCGCTGACCGTTGTTGGCAAGTGTGGCGTACGCGCCCGTCATCTCAAGCGGAGTCACTTCGCCGCCGCCGAGAGTCAGGGCCAGGCCGTAGTCATTCCGAGTCAACGTTGTGATGCCCAGCGACTCGGCAAAGGCGATGAGACCTTCGCGTTCAGGCGTGGCCGGGTCGTCGTACACGCCGACGAATTCGAGCGCCTTGACTGCCGGAATGTTGTACGAGTTCGCCAGCGCGTCGCGCACGCGCACCGGGCCGTGAAAACGATCGTCGTAGTTTTTGGGTTCGTAAGGCGGGTTCGCGCCGTCGGGAAATTTCGTCGGCACGTCCCAGAGCAGGGTGGCGGGCGTCCACCCTTTTTGAAAGGCGGCGGCGTAGGTCAACGTTTTTATAGAAGAGCCGGGTTGACGCGGGCGGATTGCCATGTTGATCTGCCCGTCAACCGGATCGGCATAATCGTTCGACCCGACCATCGCCAGAATATGGCCGCTGGCCGGATCAATGGCGACCAGCGCCCCGTCGGTCACATTGGATGCCGCCAGCGAATCCACCTGCGCTTTCACTTCAGCCTCGGCCAAATCCTGCAAGGCCGGGTTGAGAGTGGTGTAGACGCGATAGCCCGAACGATAAAGCGCCTGGGCATTCTCGCCGTCCTGGCCTTCGAGCAAGTAGCGAATGTAGTTGACCCAGTGCGGATATTTAGCGTCAATGGTGGGTGCGGTGAACGCGCGGTTTTGGGTGATGTCGAGAATGGCGCTCACGGCGTCTTCATTAGTGACGCAAATGGACTGCTCCTGATCGGGCGCGGTTCTCACGATGATGCCGCCGGTGGCGGCGCAGTCGCCGCTGGCCTGGACCATCAAAATCAGCACTTGCTTCTGCCGGGCGAACACCGTTTCGGGATCGGTGTAAACGTCGTAGATGGCGGGCGACTGTGGCAGGCCGGCCAGAAATGCCGCTTCGCCGAGTGTCAGGTCTTTGGCGTCTTTGTTGAAGTAAGTCTTGGCGGCGGCTTCGATGCCGTAAGCCAGATTGCCGTAATAGATTTCGTTGAGGTAAAGCTCCAGCACTTGCTCTTTTGTGTAGCGGCGGTTGATTTCAGAAGCGAGGACGATCTCGCGCAGTTTGCGCTCGAAGGATTTCTCGTAACAGGCCACTTCGGCGTCGGGCTTGTCGCAATCGGCCAGCCGGAAGTACAGGGCGCGGGTGATTTGTTGGGTGATCGTAGACGCGCCTGCTAACTCACCGCCGGAGCGATAAGCGCGATACACCGCCTTGAGAATGGCGACGACGTCGAAGCCGGGGTGGTTGTAGTAATCACGGTCTTCGGTGGCGATAGTGGCGGCGATGAGGTAGGGCGAGATTTGATCGAGCGGGACGTGGGTGCGGCGGCCTTTGTTGGGGTCGTTGATCTCGTAAAGCAGGTTGCCGCCAGCATCATAAATATACGTGGACTCGAACGACGAGGCGCGGTCGGCCAGATCGCCGGGGTCGGGCAGAGTGCGGGCGATGCGGCTGTATTCGTAAACGCCATAAGAGGCAACGGCGGCCACGGCGATGACGCCGAGGGCGGCCAGGCCGAGGGCGATCACGGTAATCGCGCGAAAAACTTTTCTGGCTTGGCGGCGGTGAGGGGAGGTTTTGGTGGTTGGGTGGATAGGTGGTTGGGTGTTCGTAGCTAGCTCACCGGCTACAATCCGGCGTTGAACGCGAGTGGCGTGCGAGTCGCGCTCTGGCACGCGGCTGGGCAGGGGCATGCCGCTGGGATCGAGGTTGACTTTGGGCGAGACGGGCGGGAGTTTGGGCGGCTCGGTTTTGGTGGACGGCTGGTCGGGTAGTCGAGTAGTCGGTTGGTCGGCGGCGGGAGGAAGCTTTACCGTCGCGAATTCGTCGGGCGGCTCGGGCTTTTGCGATTGTGACGGCTGGGTGGGGTCTTCGGAAGACATGAGAGGGATTATAGCGTAAAGCGTATGGCGTATTGCTGAAAGGGAGAGTTTCGTTGTAGCGCAAGCCGGGTGGGGGAGGGGCAAAATCTAATCCACCCTCCTTCACCTCTGCTCTCGAAAGAACCTTCAAGACGCCCTCCACTTCACCACCGTTCCATCCTCACTCGCCGCCACTCGCCCCTCGTCCACCAAAATATCCAAATGCCCCACAATCTCAGACAGCGCCAGAAAATAATCCATCCCGCGCTTCAATTTGGGAAAGATGGGCCGGGTAAGCTCCCACAGCGTGAGTTGCCCAGCGCAAAGCACGTCGTGGATTTTGTCGGCGCGGCGGCGGTGGAAGGCCACCCGCTTGCGAACCAGGGCGGGCACGTCGTGTACCGGCTCGCCGTGGCCGGGGTAGGTGATGACCGGCTTGAGGGCCGCCATGCGCTTCATGTGATGGATGTATTCAACCAGACGCTTCGGGCGCGGGCGGAGCTTTCGTATGGGGCCCAACGATTGGTTTCGCCGCTGGAATGGGCCAACGTGCGTCGGCGGTTCGACGGAGTGAAATTGTTCGCCAAGACGGAGAAGTGGGACGTGGACTTCTGGTACGTCAAGCCGATTCTAGAAAGGCAGATGGCGTTTGCGCTCGGCTTCGTAATCTGCAAAGTAGGGGACGTTGAAGGGATGGGTGAGCAGGCTTGCGCCCGAACGCTCGACGACGGTTTTCGCCAGCCCGACGTGATCCATGTGGTGGTGAGTGATGATCAGTTGGCGGATGTCTTCGAGGCGATGGCCGTGTTCGGCCAGCCCGGCTTCGAGCGCGGCCAGTGTCTCGGGGTGCTTGGGGCCGCAGTCAATCAATGTGAGCGGTTCTCCTTCGAGCAGGTAAACATTCACCGGGCCGACCGGGAAGGGGGTGGGGAGTTGGATGAGGTGAGGCATTTGAGTTTGGGAGTGTGGAGGTGTGGGAGTGAAACGACAAACGTCAAAGATTATACTTCACCGACTGTAGCTATTCAGGCCAAGTACTGGACGCAGATAAACGCAGACGCTTCGCGCAGATTTTTGCTGGCATCTTTTTATCTGCGTTCATCTGCGAAATCTGCGTCCTGATTTTATTCTCTGAGCAGTTATCGCCTGCTTTGCAAAACCTTTGACCAAACACTGACAGCGTTCTGCTAATGTTTGAGTTATACCCGGCCCATTGTTGATGCCCAAAGGTTTGTTGTGAACTCTCGCCGCGCCATTCAACTCTTCCTCAGCCTCACTCTTCTCACCAGCACGCTTGCCGCTGCCAAACCGCCCGACCCGCCTGACCCGCGCTTCGGCGCAGTTGAAGCCTACATGGCCCCTGAGCAGGCGGCAGATTTGCGTCTGGGCTGGGATCGCATGGTCATCCGCTGGGACGCGCGCCAGCCGAACGGGCCGGACGAGTGGAAAGCGCCAGCCGACGAAGCGCAACGGTTGGTTGACGCCGAATCCGCTGGCCGCGAGATGACGGCGATTCTCATGGGCACGCCGCGCTGGGCAACCGACACCATTCCCATCGGCGGCCCGCCACGCGGCCTGGACTTGCCCTACGACGATCCGGCCAACCTGTGGGCTAACTTCGTGCGCCGCATCGTCGCCGAGCACAAGAGCCAGATCAAACACTGGATCATCTGGAACGAACCCGACATCGCCATTGAAGACACGGGCGCGCAGTTCGCCGGTTCAGTGGACGACTACTATCGCCTGCTCAAGACCGCGTATCTCGTTGCCAAAGAAGTTGACCCGGACGCCGTCATTCACCTGGCTGGGATGACTTACTGGCATGACGTGGTGAATAACCGCCCGCTCTACCTCAGCCGCCTGCTCGAACGGATCGGCGAAGACCCGGAGGCCGCCAGCCACAACTTCTATTTTGACGTGGCAACCGCCCACGTCTACTTCAAGACCGACGACGTTTACATCATCCTCAAAGCCTATCGTGGGATTTTAGCTGGATATGGATTGAAGCAACCGATCTGGGTGAATGAGACCAATGCGCCGCCGGTTGACGATCCAAAGTATCCGGTGGTGAACCCGCCTCTGTTGCCCGTCACGATGGAACAACAATCGGCCTTTGTGATTCAGGTCAACGCTCTGGCGTTGGCCGCCGGGGCCGAACGGGTCGCCGTCTACAAATTTTTTGACGAGACGCCTGTCACTGCTTTGCCGGGCGGCGACCCTTATTCTTACGGCCTCATCCGGCCCGACGGTTCGCCGCGTCCCGCGCTCGAAGCCTTGCGCGTCGTCACCACCCACTTCACGTCGGCCAGGAGCGCGACTCTCACCGATAAGCCCAACTACTTCATCGTCAAGCTGGATCGGGGTGGGGCGATCACCCGCGTGACCTGGGCGCGTGGCGACAAGCCCGTGACTCTCAAACTGCGCCCGACGCCGAACGCCGTCAATGCCACCCTCTTCGACGCTCAAGGCGAAGCGCACTCGCTCACCGTTGACGCGCAGGGCAACTACAAACTCGTCCTGCCGCCCGCCGCCTGCGACCCCGACGACGGTTGCTTCATCGGCGGCTCGCCCTGGGTGCTGATCGAGATCGTGCCGACAGCGGATCATTGATAAACACAACCTCCCGAAGGTTCCTCAACCTTCGGGAGGCTGTAATCCGCCGAATTCGCCGAATCCGTTGTCCTCTATTTCGGCTGACTCAACATCAACGCCAACCACTTCCCCTGTTGCGCCGTCTCGCCCTTCTGATTCTTCACCGTCAACTTAATCGTCACCAGCCCGCCGCCCAGCCGGGGCATGGCTTTCAACTCCAGCACCTCAATCTCAACGTGGATCGTGTCGCCGATGAAAATCGGGTTGCTGAACTTCCATTCCTGCAACTCGCGGAGAGCCATGATCGTGCCTTCCATGAAGCCGGTCTGCACCGCCAGGCCGGAGGCAATCGAGAGACCCAGCAGGCCGTGCGCCACGCGTTGCTTGAACACCGAGCCTTTGGCAAACTCATCGTCAACGTGAATCTGGTTGAAATCGCCGGACAGCCCGGCAAAGCCGACAATGTCGGTTTCGGTGACGGTGCGTCCGGCGGTGGTAATTTTGTCGCCGACGGCGAACTCTTCAAAGTAGCGGCCACGCGGGCGAGAAGTTTCAATCATAGTTTATCCCTTTCAAGAAAGTTTTGTTCGCAAGTGATTTTATCCAATCGTGTTACTCACAAGTGTAGCACCCTGAGCGGAACGAAGTGAAGCCGAAGGGTCGCCGCTCCGCTCAGGACGCTGATTACTTGAGGGGGCCAATGCTTTTACTGCTCACATGAGATCGTCACAAAATTGACGTTAGTCAGCGTGGCCGGGCCGACGACCGAGATCATCTCCAGGCCTTCGTTGATTCTCATATAACCCGCCGACATGTTGGCCGGCACTCGGATCGTCAGCGGCGCGCTTGCGGCCAACATCACCCACGCCCGGCCAAAGTCGTTGTTCTCGCTCCAATAATCCGGCTCGCCGCCGAACAACCGCGCCGCGCTGACAGGCGTGACCGGGCATTTACTGGCCTCTGGCCCCACGCCCTGTTGCACGCCCGTTGTCGGCTGGGCCGCTACCGTCGCAAGCGCATCGGTTGGAATCACCGAAGGCAGATTCAAATTTGGAAAGCCGGGCGCGGCAGTGGCGGCAGGCGGTTGTCCATTCGCCGGCGCACCGGGCCGGAGCGTGGCCGGGGAGGGGCGCAGTTCCGGCCTCAACACCACCACGGCGGCTACCCCGGCCAGCAACAAGAAGAACATCGCGCCCGCGCTCCCCATCAGCCACAGGCTTCGCTGGTTGCTCTCGCGCTTCCTGCGATCCAGTTGCCTCACCTCGGCCAGCGCGGCTTCAATTTGATCGGGCGTTGCTTTGGACTCTTCGAGGATCGTTTTGATCTGCCTGACTGAGTTGCCGAGCGCGTAAAGTTTCCGGGCTTGCCTGATGACGCTCTCAGGGGTAGCCGCCTCTGTGGGTTGAACGGCTTGCGGCGTTTGATGCGCCAGCGCCCGTAGCTCGTCAACCGTCACCCACATATTGGCCGCCAACTGCCCCCGGTGGCCGAGGCTGGCCGGCACTTGCTTTGGGCGAATGCGCGAGCCGCCCTCTTCCACCTCGCAGGCCAGGCCGCATTTGGGGCAGACAAGTTGATCGGGCGCGGCGGACGCGCGGACGATTTGCAGGGGCGAGGCGTTGCATACCGGGCAACGGCCTTTGGCCCAGTTGTCGAGGATGGTGAAGCGCGGCTTGATCTTGTTCCTATATTGCGTCAGTAGGGGCGAAGCATTCGGATGTTAGCCTGGTCGTTCGCCAAGACAATGCTCCGAATGCTTCGCCCTTACAAAAGAGCGCCGTGAAACCGGGCGGCGCGCTCCGGGCCGAGCGCCTGTGTTGCGCGTTGATACTCAGACAACGTCCGCTGTTTGGCGGCAATGATCGAATAGGGAAATTTGGGGCCGGTGCTTGGGGCGTCAAGGTTCATGGCTTCGTGTGAGCCGGGAAAGACCAGATGCTTTTTAGCAAAACGATCAACGATGGGCAAATAATATATGATGTCGCGCCACAAATAAAAGTAGCCAGAAGTCAGGCCGGGGTGGTTGAGCAGAGCCGGGTCGAGGCCGTTGATGTCTTCGGGACAGGTGTTGGCAAAGCCGCCGTTGGATTCCAGCCACAAGTCAACGTAGTTGGAGTGCGAGTAGAAATCCTGGATGGCGTGGCTGAGGCGGCCAAAGGCGGCCCGCATGATGGCCGGGTCGTCGGTTCCGGCGATGAGGGCATGCTGTTCTTCGACGTAAGCCCGGCCTTTGGCAAAGGCGCAGTTATCGAAATGAACGTGCCATTTGAGTTGATTGAGGCCCCTGTCCTGCCCAAGATTGGCTTCAATGATTTGCCCCAGAGCGGCGGGTGAAAAATGTGAGCCGATTGTTTCGGTGAGGACGGCGATGTGATATTTGGCGATCATGAGAGTGGGCGGGAATTGCGCGGCAAAGTAGCTGGTAGTGTGGTTTGTTTTCGTCAACGGACGCTTCGCGCGGATTTACCGGATTGAATTAAGAAACAAATCCGCTCAATCCGGTAAATCCGTTGACGATTCTGGCTTGGTTCTTCAAGATGGTTTGTGCGCGCCAAGATACAGCAAATGCATCACCGTTTCAAAAACATCTTCCACAGTCGCGCCATTATCCCACGAGAAGCCGGGCGCTCCGGCGCTCACCCCGGCGGCGGGCACGCGCCACTCGCGCCAAACATAGTTCACCCAGTTGCGCGGGCCGTAAGGCGCGTAGCGGCGCGGGTCACTGGGGCCGAGGATCATAACCACGCGCGTCCCGGCGCCGACCGCCATGTGAGTCGCGCCGGTGTCGTTGCCAATGTACAAAGCGCAACGTTCGGCCAGCGCGCCAATCTGGCCCCAGGGTCGCGGGCCAAAGTCGGCGAGAGGGAGGTTGATGAGGCCTTTGACGGCGGCCAGGATCGGGTCATCGCCCAGGCCGCCCACCAGGGCGACGGCCAACCCGGTCTCGCGCATGAGTTGCGCCGCCAGCCGGGCGAAGTTGGGCGGCGGCCATCGCTTTTCGTGGAAGGTCATACCCGGGTTCTGGCCGCCGCCGGGGTGTATCAAAATAAACGCCTTATCAAAGAGGTTGTGTTGTTCAAGTATGTGAAGGGCGGCTTTGCGGTCGTCGGCAGGCGGGGTGTATTCGACGGCGGCATACTCGGTGGAGATGTTGAGGGCGCGGGCAAGATCGAGATAGAGATCGGCTTCGTGGCGAACGTCGCCGGGCGAGACCGGCACGCGATAGTTGTAGGGCAGGCCGCGCCAGCCGCTGCTGAGGCCAATGGAGAAGTGCGCGCCGCCCAGCGAAGCGGCCAGCGCCAGCGCCGGTGAACGGTCTGGCACAAAGATGGCATCGTAGCGCCCGGCGCGAAGTTTTCGAATGAGGGCCAGCATGTCGGCTGGCGGGTAGCCGCCCTGACCGACTCGGCCACAATCAATGCGGTTGTCAATCAGCGGGTTGGCTTGCACGGCGGCGCGAGCGTGCGAGCCGACGATGAAATCAATGCGGGCCTGAGGATAGGTCCGGCGCAGAATGCCAAGCAGAGGTGTGGTGAGCATCACATCGCCGAAACAGCAGGGCTTGAGGAGGGCCAGGGAGCGGAGGGCAAGGAGCATGGAGTTCACAATGCACAATTCATAATGGGCAATTGTGCATTGAGCATTGTGAATTGTTACTTGACTGTGATCAGCGGCGCAATAGCATTGAAAATGGAGTCGCCGATGCCTTTGACGTTTTTGATCTCGTCAATCGTGTTGAACGGGCCGTTGGTGTTGCGATACTCGATGATGCGCTGGGCGATGGAGGGGCCGATACGCGGCAGAGTCTCCAGTTCGGTTTGAGTGGCGGTATTGATGTTGATGAGTTGGCCGAGGCCGCCGGTGGTGGCGGTGGGTTGCGGCGCAGGTGTTGAGGTGGGCTGACCGGGAGCCGAGGTGGAAGTCGGCGGCAGAGTGGGCGGCAGTTCAGGAATGAAAACCTGTTCGCCGTCTTTGAGCAGTTGGGCCAAATTGAGTTGGCCGGTGGAGGCGGCTTCGGTGAGGCCGCCGGCGGTGTTGATGACATCCTGCAAAATACTGCCCGCCGGCATTTCGTACACGCCTGGCGCTCTTACTGCGCCGGTGACGTGAATGCGAAGCGGCACGGGCGTGAGGGTGGGCGGCGGCGGCGCAAGTTTGATCGGGATGCTGGTTTGTCTTCGATTAAGGACGAGAATGAGCGGAACCGACAGCAGGCCCACGGAAAGGCCGAAGAGGAAAGGTCGCCAGTTTTTGAGCATAAGGCAATTATAATGAGTGAAACGTAAAACGGGAAAGAAGGGAAATCCAATGGAACTGGTAACGGTTGACTCCAGCATGATCCATGCCGTTGGATACGATCAACAGAAACGTATCCTCGAGATTATTTTCAATTCGGGTGGCACATACCAATATTTCGATGTGCCACCCGACGTGTATGAAGGGCTGTTGAAGGCGGAGTCAAAAGGCTGATACTTTCTGGCGAATATTCGGGATGTTTATGATTATTCGCAATTGAGGCGTTCGCGACGATGAACGACCGCAATTGAAAGGAGCGCAATGATGCGACTCATCATAGTAGAGTCCAGCCTCATTTATGCCATTGGTTATGACGCCGGTACGAAGGTGCTGGAAGTCGTGCTTAAGAATGAACTGACCTATCAATATGATGGCGTGCCGCCTGAAGTACACGAGCAGTTCATGCAGGCCGAGTCGAAGGGAAAATTTTTCGTGGGCAACGTTCGAGATGCGTATCCTTGTTATCAAGTAAGAGGGCGGGGCTAGATGGGGACGTTGCTCAACATTTTAACCGTGCTGGCCGGGGGCGGGCTGGGCTAAGACCTGACAGGTCTTGGCTTTATTCTCGATAGAGACCAGTAAACAGTGAGCGGCTGGTAACGCCGCTCCTGTTTACTGTTCACTGTTTTCCGGCGCTAGCCGCCCGCCGCCGCGAGCGCGGCGTCAATGGCTTGTTGGTAAACTGAGTAATCCTGAGCGCCGCTTAGCGGGACACTGCCAGGGATGATGATCGTCGGCGTTCCGGTGACGCCGTTCTGGCGGGCGGCGATTAAATCGGCGGCCACCACGTTCTGATATTTGCCCGAGTCGAAACAGGAATTGAATTTAGCTTTGTCGAGGCTGAGGTCAACGGCAAAGACCTTGAGGCGCCGGTCAATAAAATCGCCCACAGCCTCGCCCGTTTGATTGGTGTAGAGCATATCGTGAAAGGGCCAGAACCAGCCCTGCTCGGCGGCGCACTCGCTGGCTTCGGCGGCGCGCTGGGACTCGTTGCCGCCCTTGTTGCCGTCAATCACGATGAAATGACGGAAGTCGTACCTAACCTTGCCGGTGTAGACGTAGTCATTCAAGATGCGCGGTTCAATGTCTTGGGTGAAGCGGCGGCAGATCGGGCATTGAAAGTCTTCAAAGATTTGCAGAACGACTTTGGCGTCGGCGCTGCCGATGGCCGAGCCGTCGGCGTTGGGCGGGGGCGTAGATTCGACAGATTTGAAAGTGCCGATGGGCCGGAAGTTTTGGTAAGCCAGCCAGCCTACGATGGCGACGGCCACCACCACGATTCCGCCGATGATGTAGAGTTGTCGCTGCCGCGATTCGCGCTGTCGCCTTGCTCTGAGTTCTTGTCGCTTGGTCACAAGCTTCCTCCAAAAAAGTGATAGCCAGACACCGGGTGTCTGAGGTGATGAAATGATGCCGTGAGAAAAGGGAGCAGTCTAATGACGTTGCTCCGGTTTTTCACGGCCAATTGTCAGGTTCAACAGTGGCGGTTCAACCACTCGATCATGTCTTTGAACACGGTGGCTTGTTCCAGTTCATTATGAATCTCGTGGAACAGGCCGTCGTACATGCGGATGGTTTTATCGGCGACAGTGGCCCGTTCGTGGAATTGGCGGGTTCCACCGGGGCTGATGATAAGGTCGCCGCCGCCGTGCATAAGCAAGACCGGCAGGGTAAGTTCGGCGGCGTGGGCCAGCGCGTACTCGCCCGCGCCGACAATTTCGACAAACAGTCTGGCTGTGATTGTGCTATGCACCAGCTTGTCTTCGGCGTAGGCCTTGCTAATTGCCGGGTCGTGCGAAAGCGCGTTAACGTCGAGATTGGATTGCTGGGCAAAGGTCGGGATGAGGTTGGCCATGAGCCGCCCCAGGGCCAGTTGCAGGGCCGGCGGGTCGAAGGCCAGCTTGAGCCAGGCGCCGGTGGTGATGACTCCGCTCAGGCCGGAGGGGCGGCGCAGGGCGTAGTTGAGGGTAATGTTGCCGCCCATGCTGTGGCCGTAGACGAAAACTTTTTTGCCGGGCTGGTCGCTTTTGGCGTCGGCGATGACGGCTTCGAGATCGTCTAGCAGGGACTCGTAAGCCGGGGTGTGGCCGCGCGGCCCGCCCGACTGGCCGTGCCCGCGCAGGTCATAGGTGTAAAGCGAGTACCCGGCCTGGCTCAACGCTTTGCCAACATGCGGGTAGCGGCTGGAGTGTTCGCCGAAGCCGTGAGTGAGAACGACGATGGCCTTCGGGTCGGTTGCCTTCCAACTCTGGGTGAATAGGTTGATGCCGTCTTTGGTTTTGAGCATAAAACCTCCCTGATTGATGCCGCAATTATAGTCGTATTCCGTGTACAATTCGCAAGGTAAACACCAGGACACAAAGGCTCAAAGACACCCAGCTTCGCTAAGAAAACTTTGTAGCCTTGTGCCTTTGCGTTAATTTGTGGAGATATCGCATGAGCAAAACAGCATTGTTCGGCGGGCTGGTGGTGGACGAGCGCGATCAAAATGTGGAAACGACGACGGTCGGCGGCGAAGCATTTTATATAGTGGACGATGACGGCTTTCGGCGGCACGTGCCGGCTGAGGAGATTGACAAGGCTGTGCTCACCGAATTGCGCGACCAGATCATGGAAAACCGCGACGCGGTGACTCAGGGCGCTTTGCAAATGATGGGTTCCGATGATCTATTCAGCAAGGCCATGATCGACTCGTCGTTGAATAACATTGATTCTAACTTCGCCAAGCTGATGGATCAGGGTCTGCCGGAGCAGGCGCGGCAATGGCTGGGCATGTTGGGCTTCCGCATCGTTGTCAACTATCACGGCGAAGTGGTGCGGATGGACTCGCCGGGCGTGGCTGGAACGGATGAGGGCGAGTAATTGAAACTGAGGGGATGACCGGATGACAAGGTGGCAGGATTACAAGGCGGTTTGTGATTTGGTGTTCACCTTGTCACCCCTTCATCTTGTCATCCGGTCAGTAATTACATGACGACTCTATCTTCTGAAACCATCGCCGCCATTGCCGGCGGTTACCACGGCGCGCCGTTTGATGTGTTGGGCATCCATCTGGCCGACGACGGGCTGGCGGTGCGCACGTTCCAGCCGCAGGCCGGGCAAGTGTTGGTGTTGACGGATGATGGCGTCGAGCAGGCCATGGGCCGGCTGCACCCCGACGGATTTTTTGAAGCCGTCTTCCCCGGTCGAACCGATTTCTTTCATTACCGTTTGCGGGTGTTCCTCCCCGGCGGCGGCTCTCAAGACATTGAAGACTCGTACCGCTTTCCACCAGTGTTGAGCGAACAGGATTTATACCTGTTCAACGAAGGCAACCACTTCAAGCTTTACGAGAAGATGGGCGCGCAAATTACCGAAGTGGACGGCGTGCCCGGCGTGGCCTTTTCGGTGTGGGCGCCTACGGCTGAGCGCGTGAGCTTGGTAGGCAACTTCAACAATTGGGACGGGCGGCGGCATCCTATGAGGCCGCGCGGCGCGAGCGGCGTCTGGGAGTTGTTCATGCCCGGCTTCGGCGCCGGCGAGATTTACAAATACGAACTCAAAACGCGCTATCGGGGCCACGTAGTGAACAAGACCGACCCGTTCGGCTTTGCCTCGGAACTGCGCCCCAACACCGCCTCGGTCGTGGCCGACCTCCGCAATTTCGACTGGCGTGACGACGAATGGATGGCGAACCGCAAAGAGCGCCAGAGCCTCCAATCGCCCATCTCCATCTATGAAGTGCATCTTGGCACGTGGCGGCGCGGCGACGAGAATCGCTTTCTCACGTATCGCGAGCTGGCCGAGACACTCGTGCCTTATGCCAGAGAGCAGGGCTTCACTCACCTTGAGCTTTTGCCGATCACCGAGCATCCTTACGACGGATCGTGGGGCTACCAGACGACCGGCTACTTTGCCCCCACCTCGCGCTTCGGTTCCCCCGCCGACTTTGCCCATTTCGTGGACACCGCTCATCAGGCCGGGCTGGGCATCATCCTCGACTGGGTTCCGGCTCACTTTCCCAAAGACCAGCACGGCCTGGCCTTCTTCGACGGCACGCACCTTTACGAACACGCCGACCCGCGCCTGGGCGAACATCAGGACTGGGGAACGTTCATCTTCAATTTTGGCCGCAACGAAGTGCGCGAGTTTCTTTTTAATAGCGCCCTGTTCTGGCTCGACAAGTATCACCTCGACGGCCTGCGAGTGGACGCCGTGGCCTCGATGCTCTATCTCGATTATTCGCGCAAATCGGACGAGTGGATTCCCAACAAGTTCGGCGGGCGCGAAAATCTGGAGGCGGTGGACTTCCTCAAGCGCTTCAACGAACTTGTCCACGAGTCTTTCCCCGACGCGCTGACCTTTGCCGAAGAGTCCACCGCCTGGCCGATGGTGTCGCGCCCCACCTACCTCGGCGGCCTGGGCTTCGATCTCAAGTGGAACATGGGCTGGATGCACGACATGCTCAAATACATGGGCCAGGACCCGGTCTACCGCCGCTATCACCACAACAGCCTCACCTTCTCGTTGCTCTACGCCTTCACCGAAAACTTCATCCTGCCGCTCTCACACGACGAAGTGGTGCATGGCAAGCGCTCCCTACTTTCCAGAATGCCGGGCGACTCGTGGCAGAAGTTTGCCAACCTGCGAACGCTCTATGCTTACATGACGGCCCATCCGGGCAAAAAATTGCTCTTCATGGGCGGCGAGTTCGGCCAATGGATCGAATGGGCCGACGCCAAAGGCCTCGACTGGAACCTGCTCGACTACGAAACACATCGCGGCCTGCTGGCCTGTGTGCGCGACCTCAACCGCCTCTACGCCGCCCAGCCGGCCTTGCACGAGCAGGACTTCACCTGGGAAGGCTTCGAGTGGATTGACTTCCGCGACGTGGATCACAGCATCGTGTCGTTCGTGCGCCGGGCCAAAAATTTTGATGATCAGATCGTCGTCCTGGCGAACTTCACTCCGGTTCCCCGCCAGGGTTACCGGGTCGGCGTGCCCAAAGCCGGTTTCTACCGGGAGATTTTCAACAGCGACTCGACTTATTACGGTGGCAGTAACGTGGGCAACACCGGCGGCCTGCCCGCCGACGACTTGCCCTGGCAGGGGCAGGATCATTCCTTGCTGGTGACTCTGCCGCCGCTGGGCATGGTGTTTTTGAAGCGAGATGATGACGGGGTGGCAAAGGCGGCTGACGATTCGCCGGACTTTACCCATTTGAGTTGAACGAAAGAGCTGGGCAAGGCTCACCGGCATCATCGCTGTGCTATAATTTCGCCACTATCTGTTTAGCAAGGAGCAACTTACTGTGAGTCTCTACGTCAACATCGTGCAAATCATTCTCTCCATCGCCCTGATCACCGCCATCGTCTTGCAAAGCAAGGGCGCAGGTTTGGGCGGCCTCACCGGCGGCAGTGAAGGCGGCGGCGTCTTCCGCGCCCGGCGCGGCGTGGAGAAACTGCTGTTCAACATCACCATCGTTCTCGCCATCGCCTTCTTTGTGACAGCGGTGATCAACGTGGTTGTGACCAATCAGGGGTAATTGAACTGACAACGGCCGATTGACGACAGACGATGGACGCGAGACGAGAAACCGTCTGCCGTCCATCGTCTGTTGTCATTTAAATCATGCGTTACATTCGCACCCAGGCCATTCTGGCTCTTATCGGTTTAGCCGTTGTCGGCGGCCTGCTCTACACCCAGTCGCAGGGCCTGGTCACCACCGTCGTCCCGGCGCAAGGCGGCACGCTCACCGAAGCCGTCGTCGGCCAGCCCCGCCGCCTCAACCCGCTCTTTGATCGCAACAGTCCGGCTGACCGTGATCTGGATCGCCTTATCTTCAGCGGGCTGATGAAGTTCGACGCCGACGGTTTGCCCGTCCCGGATTTGGCCGAGTCGTGGGCAGTGAGCGCCGACGGCCTCACCTACACCTTTGTCCTGAAAGACGGCCTCACCTGGCACGACGGGGAACCCGTTACTCAACAGGATGTGTTGTTCACTATCGGCCTGCTTCAAGCCCCGGACTTTCCCGGGGCGGGTGATGTCGCCAGCCTGTGGCAAAAGGTGACGGTCTCCTCACCGGCCCGCAACACGGTTCGTTTCGTCCTGCCGGAGCCGTTCGCCCCGTTCATGGATTACGTCACCGTCGGCCTCCTGCCGGAACATTTGCTTCGCGGCGTCTCGGCCAGTAGTTTGCTCAATCACGCCTTTAACTTTCAGCCGGTCGGCGCCGGCCCGATGAAGCTGGTCAGCCTCGACCGGCAGAACAGTTCCATCACCAGTGTTGTGCTGGAGCCGAGCCCGCGCTACCCCGGCAAGGCGCCTTACCTCAGCCAGCTTCGGTTTCGCTTTTACCCAACCGCCCAGGCCGCCTACGAGGCATATCTGGCCGGCGAGGTGCAAACCCTGAGCGACTTCACGCCGGAGACCTTCGCCGCCGCGTTGAAGAACCCGCAACTCGAAATATTCAGCAGTCGTTTGCCGGAATATAGTTTGATCTTTTTGAACCAGAAGAATGAAACGGTGAGCTTCTTTCAGGAGAAGCGCGTGCGGCAGGCGTTGCTCGCCGGGTTGAACCGCCAACTTATGGTGGACACGATTCTGCAAGGGCAGGCCTTCGTCGCGGCCGGCCCCATCCTGCCCGGAACGTGGGCCTACAACGACAATTTGATTCCGGTGAAGTTCGACCCTGCACACGCGGCCCAACTGCTCAACGACGCCGGCTGGGCGCTCCCGCCCGAAGCCGCCCCCGGCTCACCCGACTATGTGCGAAGCAAGAGCGGCAAGCAGTTAATCTTCTCGCTTCTTGTCCCGCCCGATGCAACTCACAGCGCGGTTGCCGGCATGGCTGTGAAAGAGTGGGCCGATCTAGGCGTAAAAGTGACGATTGAGCCACTGCCGCCGGATGACATCAAGACGGCGCTGACCAACCGCACCTTTCAGGCCGCGCTCGTGGACTTAAGTTTCGCCGCCACCCCCGACCCCGACCCGTATCCGTTCTGGCACCAGACGCAGATCGAATCCGGTCAGAACTTCAGTGGCTACGACAACCGCGATATGAGCGAAATTCTGGAGCAGGCCCGCACCATTCCATCTTACAAGGATCGGGCCAAGTTCTACCGCGCCTTCCAGTCCAAGTTCGCCGACCAGACTCCGGCCCTCATGCTCTACTATCCCATCTTCAACTACGCTGTAGACAGGAAAGTGAGCGGCGTCCAACTCGGCCCACTGGTGGATCGCAGCGACCGCTTCAATAGTTTGGCGAACTGGTACATTGTGACCCGGCGGGTGATTGAGGAAGCGCCGTAGCAAATCTCAGACCCTTCGGGTTTCTAAAACCCGAAGGGTCTCAGTTTTAACACCAGGGCACAAAGCCTCGAAGCTACGAAGATTACCCTCATCGGTTTTAATTTCCCTTGCTCAATGAGTTCGCAGAAGAAATCCAATTGTAAGTTAACGCTCAACGGCAGGCGTCAGGCGTTTGGCGTAATCGCTCCATGAGGTAATTCGATAGTGAACGTTGTGCCTTTGCCCGGCAAGCCGTCACTTTGCACATCAATTGTCCCGTTTTGCGCATGGACGAGTTGTTTTGTGATTGCTAAACCAAGCCCAGTATGCATTCTCTCAGTACGAGATTTGTCTCCGCGCCAGAAGCGATCGAAGATGAACGGAAGATCATCGGATGCGATTCCTGCGCCCGTATCTTTGACCACAATTCGCACGCTTCTTTCTTCGTTTGAACCTGATCCTGTTTCAATGGAAATTGTCCCGCCCTCGGGCGTATGACGTAAGGCATTGGATATCAGATTGGATAGAACTTGATTGAGCCTGTCGTAATCGGCTGTGAGTTTTTGATTCGGGTCGGCGATATTTGTATTCAGGTCAATGTTTTGGGAAGCGGCCTGGGGTGAAAAACTCGAAGCGAGATCGTTCACAAGGTCAGCGAGCAGGAAGCGGGTGGGGTGAAGCGGGAGTTGTCCCGTTTCGGCAAAGGAGAGGGTCTGCAGGTCGTTGACGAGGCGGGTGAGTAGTCGGGTCTCGTCCAGGGTGTTGTTGATGTGATCGGGCGTCGGTTGATAGACTCCGTCCACGATGCCTTCGAGGTTGCCCTGTATGACGTGTAACGGCGTGCGGAGTTCGTGGGCGATGTCGGCGGTAAGATTGCGGCGTTGCTGTTCGGCGCGTTCGAGTTCGCGGACCATTTTGTTGAAGCGCTTGATGAGATCGCTGAACATGTCGGAGTTGTTTTCGGGCACGCGCGCGGACAGGTCGCCTGCTTCCACTGCGTTGATGGTTTTGAAGAGTTGTTCGAGCGGACGACCAAACCGCATATATAAATTGAAAAGGACGAAGACGACGAGCGTCACAAAAACGACCGGTCCACCGCACAGCAGGAGCCAACTGGATTTTGCCGTGGAGGATTGGGTAAAGACCTCAAATAGAAGCGCGGAAAATCCGCCCACGAAACAAACGAGGATGAGAAAGAAGATGAGTAAGTAAGCAAAAAAGCGGATTGCGCGGCGGGGGCGGTTGGATGGGGTGGTCATAAGGGATGATAAAGATTAAGCGCCGGGTTCGTTGAAGCGATAGCCAATGCCGTAAACGGTTTCGATCACGGAGTCGCCAGTAGCATTTTCCAGTTTTTTTCTGAGGTTTTTGATGTGCGAGTCTACGCTCCGATCCATGCTGGATACAGTTCCATGAAGATCGTCAAGTAGTTGTTCGCGGGTGAATGTTTGACCGGGGCGTCCGGCGAGCAGGTAAAGCAATTTGAATTCGTTCGGCGTGAGTTTGATCGGCTTGCCGTTGAAGGCTACGGAATATTTTTCCGAGTCAATTTCAAGCCCGCCGGCGCGAACGATGCTCGGCGCTTTGACTTCACCGCGCGTTCTGCGGAGGAGCGCCCTCACACGCGCCACCAATGCGCGGACGGAGAATGGCTTGGTGATGTAATCGTCCGCGCCGATTTCAAGACCTGTCACCTGGTCAATCTCCTCAGATAAGGCTGTGAGCATGATGATCGGCACGTCGCTTTCGCGGCGCAGGATGCGGCAGACTTCGCGCCCGTCAATGTGGGGGAGCATGAGGTCGAGGATGACGAGGTCGGGTTTTTCGCGGCGGGCAGTTGTCAGGGCAGATTGACCGTCTGCGGCGGTGACGACGCGGAATCCGCTTTTCTCCAGATAGTCACGGGCGAGGCGGGCGACTTTGGGTTCATCGTCAACAACAAGGATGAGCGGCGGCATGGGAGGAGTATAAAGGATGAATGAAGAAAGTGGAAAGAATTCTCCTTCTTTTCGATTATCGCATCGTGACGACGATCTTGCCTTTGGCGTGACCAGTGCCGAGGTGGCGCATGGCTTCGGAGATATTCTCAAGTGGGTAGGTTTTTTCCACGACCGGTTTGACCTGTCCGCGCTCGAACATGTTGTTCAAGAGCAGGAAGTCTTCACGTTTGAAACTTGCCACGAAGAAAATCACCTTCTGGCTTGCGCCAAGGGAAGCCAGGCGGGCTTTGATGATAAAGCCCAGCGGACCGATCACACGGTTGCCCTTCGGCGCACCCACGATGACGTAATGGGCATTTGGGTTCAGCACGCGCTTGATTTCGCGCCACGGACGGCTTCCGGCGATGTCGAGCAGGATGTCGTAGCGTTTGCCGGTGCGGGTGAAATCTTCCTTGGTGTAGTCGGTGACATGGTCTGCACCCAGCGAACGGATCATATCTACATTGCGCGTGCTACAAACCGCGGTCACTTCGGCGTCGAGCGCTTTGGCGATCTGCACCGCGAACGTGCCTACGCCGCCGGAGGCGCCGTTGATCAACACCTTTTGCCTGGGTTGCAATTGCCCATGATCGCGCAGTCCCTGCAGGGCCGTGATCGCCGCCACAGGGACAGCCGCTGCCTGCTCGAACGTAATGTTGGCAGGCTTGGGAATGATGATATTGCGAGCGCATACATATTCCGCGAATGCCCCGCTCCGCGCGCCGAAGACTTCATCTCCCGGCTTGACCTGTGTCACATCTCTGCCAACGGCTTCCACAACCCCGGCATAATCCACGCCGAGTCTTGTGTCTTTGGGTTTGAGTAGTCCGTTACCGATGCGGGCGAGGAACAAGCCCGTCATGCCATACCACTCTGCCGGGTTCACCGATGAGGCGTGGACTTTAACGAGGACCTCGTCATCCTTGGGGGTTGGTTTTTCAACTTCCTCAATCTTCAAAACTTCGGGCGGGCCATACGATCTGTAGATAGCAGCTTTCATTGATTACTCCTTGGCAAGTTTTTCTAAGCTTATCAATCCGTTGTGGAAGAAATGTGGAGAAGCCCGTCAGGATTTGTGGAGGTTATTCCGCCCAACGGTCGGCATTAGTTGCGTTTGTATTTTCGCCGCAGCCACTCGGCCCAGGTGATGTTGCCGTCGCGCTGATCGGGGCAGGTGTTGTAGCCGTTGCGGAATGCGTGCGCAAACCCGCCCGGCAGCGGGAAGCGAATCAGTTTGCAGTGCCTGCCCTGCGCCGCAAACCAAGCGGGCAACAGTTCACCCACCGTCCACACTTCCGGGCCGCCCATGTCGGGGAGCAGGCCGGAAGGTTTCTCGGCCACAAGCTGGCACAGGCGGTCGGCTACCTCGCCGGTATCAATCGGTTGATATTTGAAATCGGTGAAGGCAAATGAGAGTGGCAGGTTCCTGAGCGGTTGAAAGAAGCCATCAAGCAAACTGTGAAATTGGGTAGCGCGCAAGATGGTGTAAGGGACACCGCCCCCGCGAACGACGGCTTCCCCGGCCACTTTCGCTTCATAATATGGAAATGGGATGCGCTCGATGCCGACGATGGAGACGTGGATGAAGTGAGCGACTCCGGCTTCGCGAGCCTTCTCCAACAGTCGGCGAGTTCCGTCTACATCCACCTGCTTTGTGCGTTTGCCGGGGCTGGTGGCGGTGTGGATGATCGTCTCCACGCCAGAGACGGCTGAACCGAGGCCGTCGCCGGTTTCAATATCAGCCTGCGCCCACTCAATTTCAGACGTGAGATTGACAGGCCGGGGGCGGCGGCTCATCACTCGCGCCGTGTGCCCGGCTTTTTGCAGTTGCGGCGTCAGCTCCCGGCCCAAGACGCCCGCGCCGCCGGTGACCAGGATGTGAGGCATGATGCTCCTCCCAGGCATTGTAGAGCGATTTGCCCGCTTCGCGTCGCTCTACTTTTTCGCTGCCCGCCACTCGTTCGACCAGGCCACCGCTTTGTGGATGCCGTCGCGCAGGGTGGTCGTCGGGCTGTAGCCGAGCAGGGCGCGGGCTTTGCCGATGTTGGCGACGTAATGGGTGACTTCGCCGACGCGGGCCGGTTGCACGGTGATGTCGGGCTTGACGCCCAACGCCTCGCCGATGTATTCGGCCATGTTGATCAGGCTGTTGCCCTGGCCGTAGGCCAGGTTGATGGTGTGATTGGCCTCTTTGCCGCTTACCAGCAATTCAATGCCTTTGGCGATGCCGTCAATGCAGTCGTCAACGTAAGTGAAGTCGAGCACCTTCTCTTTGCCATAAACCGTGATTGGCTCGCCCCGGCCAATTTTGCGAACGAAGAGCGGGATGACGCGCTCCATGCGTTCGATGTCGTTGTCGTAGCGGCCATAGACGTTGCTGAAGCGGAAGACGAGGTAGCGCAGGTTGTAGCACTGGGCGTAAGAGTAGATCAAGGCTTCGCCCGCGATCTTGCTGGCCGAGTACGGGCTTTCGGTGTAGGCAAAGTCGGCGTAGGACTCTTCGGTGATGTAACGGTGGATGTCGCCGTACACTTCGCGGGAACTGCTGAAGAGGATGGGCAGGTGGTTGTGACGGCAAAACTCCAGCACGTTGAAGGTCATGGTGATGTTTTCCAGCGCCCGGTCGGGTTGCTCCACCAGCTCGTGAACTTTGGCGTGGGCGGCCAGGTGGACGACGAGATCAAGGTCGGGCGGGTACTCGACGTGGCCGATACCGCCTTTAAAATCGCGATAAGGCGAGCTGAGGTCTTGCAGGAGCGTCGAGATTTTATCCGTCCAGGTGTTGGGCCGCTTGTCAATGCCGAAGACAAAGTGGCCTTCGCTCAGCAAACGCAGAGCAAGGTTGGTGCCGATCTGGCCGCTTGAGCCGGTGATCAAGATTCGCATAGTTTGCTTTGGCAACGGATTTTGTAGCAGATGTAACGGATGAAGGGCGTGCCAGAATCCGTTACATCTATTATCTCATCCGTTGCCAGTCTCTTTTATTTTCCGTACAACCCCCGATAAATTTCATAGAACTCATAGATCGCCCGGACGTACCGGCGCGGTTCGTCGAGGCGGACGACTTCGACAAACAGGTCGGGGTCGTCGCCGCTCAGGCCCTGCCAGATTTCGGCGTTGCCCGGCCCGGCGTTGTAAGCCGCCAGCGCGGCGTACATGTCGCCGTTGAAATATTGCCGCTGGTAGTCAAGATAAAATGCGCCGAACTCCAGGCTGATGTAAGGGCGATAAAGGTCGCTGTTCTGGTAGCCGGGCCAGTTGAGTTGATGGGCCACCCACTCGCCGGTGGAAGGGATGATTTGCATGAGGCCCTGAGCCGCCGCCGACGAAGTGACGCCGCCTTCAAACAAACTCTCCTGCCGAACCACAGCGTATAACAAGAGCGGATCAACGTTGTAGTCGCTGGCGGCTTTAGTGATCAGATCGGCATAGTAGGGGCCGAAACGAAGGTGGGTGAAGAAAGCAGGGGCGGAAAAAGAGTCGGCTAAACCGATGGCGTCCACGCTGGCGCGGGCGGCGCGGATCGCCTGAGCGTAAGCGCCAAGATCGCGCAAAGCTAATGCCATCTTATACAACGAGAGCGCATCACTGGCGTAAGCCGCTCGTAATTCATTAAACTCAACTTTGGCTTCGGCGGTGAGGCCGAGCGCCCACAACTCGCGCGCGCGCGCCCAGCGACCATCGGCGGCGGCAGGCCCGACCATCGCGCCCAGGTTGTCGTTGGCGATGCCCAGCTTTTCGGCCAGCCATTGTTCGGCAATGGCGCGCTCACCGGCCACATCAAAACTAAAGTCGTAACCTTGCGTGGGCGAGAAGGGCGCGAGGCCGTCTTTGAGTTCGGCGGCGCGGAGCGAGTAATAGCCGCCGGGGTCGGCGGCCAGGGCCTGATCGAAAGCCGCCTGAGCGGCGGCGCTGTCGCCGCGAAGGCGTTGCGTCTTGGCCGCCCACATCCACGCCGCCGCGCGCCGTTCAACCGTTGCCAGCGAGTGGTTGGCCGCGATCTCAAACTGCTCGACCGCCGAGTTGTAACTGCCTTCGCGATAAAGAGCCAGGCCGGCCAGGAACGCGCCTTCAGGCGCTTGCGGCGAGTTTGGATAATTGGCGTTGAGGCTCGACCAGATCGAAACGGCGCGATCCAGATCACGCCCGCGCTCGGCGATGCGGCCCGCCTGAAAGAGCGCTTCGGGGACAGCGCCGTTCGCGGGGGCAACTTCGGCGAACTTGAGAAGCGTGGCGGTCGCACCGGCATAATCGTCGCCCCAGGCCCACTGCGTGAAGGCCTTCTGAGTCCAGGCCTCGACCCACAAATCGCTGTCGGGGTAGCCGTCAATCACGTCCTGAAAGCGTTGAATGGCGCTGAAGGTGCTGCCGCGCGCGCGGTGGGTGAGGGCGGCGTAGTAATAAACACGCGCGTCCGGCGAGTCGGTGCTGGCGAAGTAGCGGTCGAAGGCGGCCAGGGCGGCCTCGTAGGACTCGGCATGGTAGTTGACGATGCCTCGTTGAAGTTCGTCCACCGGCACGCCCGCGTCAACCAGCGCGATCAGCGATTGATAAGCGTCGAACGTCTGGGGGTAGTTGTCAACGGCGTGCTGAAAAAACGTGTAGGCAGTTTCAGTATTGCCAAGTTGCAGGTTAAGCCGCCCGCGCAAAATGTCCATGCGGGCCAGTGTTAGCGTTGAATCGGCGGACACGGAGTTGGCGACCAGATCATAAAGCGCCAGCGCGCCGACCAGGTCGCCCTGCGCTTGCAGAGCCTCGGCTTTCCTTTCCACCAGATCGTTCAGCCCACCAGCGCGCTCGGCCAGGATGGCTTGCTCGTAAGCATTGGCGGCTGGAACATAGTCGCCCGATTCCAGATAACAACGGCCAATGCGCTCCCACACGTACGAGTCGATCACGCCAGGCCTGAGCGCCAGATACTGCCCATAATTTTGAATCGCAACGTTCCACGTGCCCTGCGCCTGGGCAATTGCGCCGAGTTGAAAATAGGCCTCCGGGATTCGGGGATCAGTTGGGTAAGCCTGAAGGAAGAGGGTGAAGTCGCCGTTGGCGGCGTCGAGATCGCCGGCCTGCAAGTGAGCGGTGGCAATGCCAAAGCGGGCGACGGCGGCAATGTCCGTCCCCGGTTGCTGATCGAGCGCGGTTTGATAGAGGGCGATGGCCGAGTCCCAGTCGCCGTTGAACAGTTGATGATCGCCTTCCTGGACTCGGACAATGGGCTGAGGCGTCGGGGTCGGAGTCGGCGTGTCCGTCGCGGTGGCGGTCGGGGTAGCCGTCTCTGTAAAAGTGGCTGTTGCCGTAGCCGATTCGATCAAGCCCGTCAGCGGCGGCAACGAGCAAGCGAGCAGGGCGAAGAAGCCGAAGAGGGCGGGCAGAAGGTAGTGAGGGCGAAAACTCTTTGACAACACAAGACCCGTATGTTACCATGACTGCCGAGTTCGGCACTCGCTCCGCTCGCTCTCGCATTTTCGAGGGCGTTTTTTTATGTACCCGGTTGGACACAAAGGCACCAGGACTCGAAGACACCAAGAAAACTTTGTGGCTTTGCGCCTTCGTGCCTTTGTGTTAAAACAGAGCCAAGACTATGAGAACCGTTGACTGGCAAAACGACGCCGTGCAAATGATTGACCAGCGCATCCTGCCGGGGCGCTTTGAAGTGATCACGTATGACGACTACCGCGAGATCGCCAAAGCCATCACCGACATGGTCGTGCGCGGCGCGCCAGCCATTGGCGCCGCCGGCGGCTTTGGCATGGCCCTGGCCGCCCGGCAAAGCCCGGCGCGAGACCGCGACAGCCTGCTCATTGATTTAGCGCAAGCCAAAGAAGTGCTGGACGCCGCCCGGCCCACCGCCGTCAACTTGGCCTGGGCAACATCGCGGATGCTCGACCTGGCCCGCCGCCTGGTTCTACCGAACACCGACGACATTCGCTCGTCGCTGTTGGTTGAGGCCAAACGCATTGCCGACGAAGATGTAGAGGTCAACAAGCGTATGGCAATGCACGGCGCGACTCTGATCAACGACGGCGACACCGTGCTCCACCACTGCAACACCGGCGCGCTGGCGACGGTGGACTACGGCACGGCGCTCGGCGCCATCCGCATGGCTCACGAACTCGGCAAACACATTCACGTTCTGGTGGACGAGACCCGCCCGCGCTTGCAGGGCGCGCGCCTCACCGCCTGGGAACTCAAGAACCTTAACATCCCGTTCGACCTGATCGCCGACAACGCCGCCGGTTACTTCATGTACTCCGGCCAGGTCAAAGCCGTGTTTGTCGGCGCGGATCGGGTGGCGGCCAACGGCGACGCGGCCAACAAGATCGGCACCTACAAGCTGGCAGTGGTCGCCAAAGAGAACAACGTCCCATTTTACGTCGTCGCCCCCACGTCCACCGTTGACCTTTCCTTGCCCGACGGCGGCCATATTCCAATCGAAGAACGCTCGATGACCGAAGTGCTGAATTTGGAAATCGGCGGCGAACCCGTTGCGCCCGAAGGCATCACCGCCCGCAACCCGGCCTTCGACGTGACGCCCCATCGCTACATCACCGCCATCGTCACCGAGAACGGGGTGGTGAGGCCGCCTTACGTTGAAGGGTTGAGAAAAGCGGTGGAGGGAAAGTGAAGCGACAAACGACAAAGGTCAAGGCTCCTTTTTCGTTTGACGCTTGATGCGGGCAACATTGGCTGGATTGAACACATACACGAAATGGCTTGCGGCCATTGCCATCCTGCTCATCGCGGCATGGTTGCGCGTGGCCGATCTGGCAACCCTGCCGCCGGGCCTGAGCGACGACGAGGCCATCAGCACCCTCGACGCCTTTCACCTGACGCAATCCGGGCGCTTCCCGTTTTACGAAGACTTTGGCCGGCCAGAGCCGTTGTATATTTTCATGGAAGCTGGCGGGGCATTGCTGTTTGGCTCCAGCATCTTTGCTTTTCGCCTGAGCACCGTGTTGGTTGGAATTTTGACCGTTGCCGCAACCTTTTGGGCGACGCGCCAGTGCCTGATTGATTTGCCACAAGACGCGCGTTGGATCGCCGGGCTGGCCGCCTCGGCTTCGTTGGCTGTGGCTCTGGGCCACATCGCCCTCTCGCGTAGTTTGTATCGCGCCATCCCGCAAGCGTTTTTTATGTTGCTCTTCGTCGGCTTCCTGTTGCGTGGTTCGCGAACGGGCAAGCGGCTGGATGCTTTGTGGGCCGGGCTGAGTCTGGGCGGCGCGCTCTACAGTTACACCGCCGCCGTGCCCGTGCCGGCGACGCTTGCGCCATTTGCCTTGAGCCTGCTGGCGTTCAAATCAAAACAGTGGAAGACCTGGCTGCCGGCGCTGGTCATCATCACTGTCGTCGTTGCTCTGCTGTTGGCCCCGCTCGTGCCGCTTCTGCTCGCCGAGCCATCACGAGTGATAGGCCGCGCCGCCGAAGTGAGCGAGAGCGGCGGCTCGGCGGGCGGTTTTGTGAGCCGGGCCTTGCAGGCCACCGCCGGCTTTGGCAAATATTTTTGGCGGCTGTATTTTGGCAAGGGCGATGGCAACCCGCAGTACAATGTTGCCCTGACGCCGGTTCTGCCCGTCCTCTTCAATGCCGTCTTTTTGTTGGGGCTGGCGGCGTTGGTCGTTCGCTTTCGTCACGCTTCGTCGTGGCTCATCGCGGCGCTTTTGTTTTTGGTCACTCTGCCGGTGACCATGTCCAACGAAATTCCGCACGGCTTGCGCATCGTCGGCGTGTTTGCCGTCTTTCCGCTGGTCGTGGGCGCAGGAGTCGGGTGGGGGCTAACGTGGCGGCTTCCCCGGCTGAAAGAACTGGCGTTGACGGCGTTGGCGGTGATCACATTGACGAACGTGATCGTGACTCGTCAAACATATATTCGTTATTGGCAGAACCCTGGCACGATCCCGATGTTCGGGCGCGACATGCAACTTGGCGAGTGGTTCTTCCGAACCGACCGGCGCGAGTTTTCCGAATGGCTGGCGGCGCAGAGCGGGCCACTACTGGTTCCGCTCGACGAGTTGAGCCAGCAAACGACGCGGGCCTGGCTGATGACGGCTTACCCGAACGTGGCGACGGCGGACACTACTTTTGCAATTCCGTCGGAGGCCAGGGTAGTGATTTCGTGGGCGCTGGAGTCGGGGGATTATCGTCGCTCGACGCGGAACTTTGGCTTGTTACAAAACGGGACGATCACGGTTCTGCCGCCGTTCACGGCGGCGACTCACTCGGCACTCATCGCCAGCCTTGATGAGGCCCAAGCCGTCAACCGCCGGAACGGCGAGCCGATGGCGAAAGTGCTGGCTGTGGAGGCGTCCCAAATTGAATTTGAGACTCCGGCCCGGCAGGGCGGCCTGACTTCGTTCGGGAACGGCGTGCATGTGGTGAACTGGAGTGGGCCGACAACTTTGGCCGGCGATGTTGAGCAGAGCGTGACTTACACCGTGAACTGGGTGACGGATATGCCTCAGTCGCACGACTATCGCTCGTTCATCGGCTTGCTCACGCCGGACTTTGAGCGCGTGGCCGGCGCGGACGTGGAAGTATGGCGCTGGCTGTTTCCAACCTGGGCCTGGCAAGCGCATGAAGTTGTGCCGTTTCCATATACACTTAATGTGCCAGCCGGGTTGGCGCCGGGGCCGTACCAGCTTGTGGTGGGCCTGAACGGGCAGACGAATCAAATTGGCTGGGTGAAAGTGCCTCAGCCTTCCATGCCAGATGAAGATGCTGGGCAAGTCAGGCCGAAGGCTGTGATCGGTGAAGCTTTCAAGTTGTACGGCGCGAGCGCGTCAATGTTGCCCGACGGGCAGATCAGACTGTCGCTGTTTTGGCAATCATTGGTTGAACAGCCGGAGTTGGACGCGACAATTTTTGTTCACGTTCAGAATGAGAAGAATGATCTGGTGGCCGGGCAGGATGCGCGCCCCGATGGCTACCCGACCTTTATCTGGAGTCGGGGCGAGCGGGTGCAGACTGATTACACGCTCAACTTATCGGGCGTTTCGCTGGACGAACTGAAAGTGTCTGTTGGAATGTATACCCTCCCCAGCCTGACCCGTTTGCCGGTTTCGCAGAATGGAGAGATGGTAGCCGATGCCCGCGTGGCGCTGGGGCCGTTGACTGAATTGATGACTGATGGCAAATGAAACTTTACCGGTGATTTTGCTCGTGGGCGGGCTGGGCACGCGCATGGGGCCGGAGGCCGAAGGGCGGCCAAAGGCTTTGGTGGAAGTGGGCGGGCGGCCCATTGTGTGGCACATCATGAAGCTTTTTGCTCACTACGGCCATGCTCACTTCGTCTTCCCGCTTGGCTATCGCGGCGACTGGTTCCGCCGCTACTTCTTGGATTATGAAGCGCTGACTCACGACCTGACTTTTACTCTCGGCCAGCCGGATCAGCGAAAGTATCATCGCGCCAATCAAGAGGCCGCGTGGCAGTTGACGATGTTTGATGCCGGTGTGCCAACGAACAAAGGGGCGAGGGTGCGGCTGGCTGGAGAACGAATCGCCGCCGAGCGCTTCTTTGTAACTTACGGCGACGGCATTGGCGATGTGGACATTAACGCTTTGCTGGCCTTCCATCGTTCGCACGGCAAGCTGGCGACGCTCACCGGCTATCAGCCCTATTCGCAATATGGCGTCCTCGACGTGAACGATAATCAGATTACAGCTTTGCGCGAGAAGCCGCGCCTGGCCAACTGGGTGAACGCCGGTTTCTTCGTTTTCGAACGCGCCGCATTGGACTACATGCAGGGCGGCGAGGATGTTGACCTGGAAAAAGAGTCGCTGGCCCGGCTGGCCGCCGACGGGCAGTTGATGATGCACCGCCACGCCGGTTTCTGGGCTTCAATGGACACTTTCAAAGAGGCGCAAACCCTGAATGATTTCTGGGATCGGGGCGCGCCGTGGAAAGTCTGGAAATGAAAAATGACAAATGCCGGATGACCCAATTTGTCATTTGCCATTCGTCATTTGTCATTTTGAGGGAGCAATGACTGATTTGAATTTCTGGCGAGATCGCCGGGTGTTGGTCACCGGTTGCACCGGGGTGCTGGGGTCGTGGCTTACGGCCCGGCTAGTGGAGGCGGGCGCGGACGTGGCCGGCCTGATCCGTGACTGGGTTCCGCAAAGCCAACTGGTTCGTTCCGGCACGATGGAGCGCATCAAGGTGGTGCGCGGCTCGGTGACGGACGAAGAGGTCGTGAATCGAATCTTTGCCGAGTACGAAATCCAGACTTGTTTCCACCTGGCGGCATTGACAGTAGTGGGGGTCGCCAACCGCGCCCCGGTTCCCACGTTTGAGGCGAACATTCGCGGCACGTGGCTCCTGCTCGAAGCGGCCCGGCAGTGGGGCAAACTTGAGCAGTTTGTGTTGGCCTCCAGCGACAAGGCTTACGGCTCACATGACGTCCTGCCTTACACCGAAACCGCGCCGCTTCAGGGCAAACACCCTTACGACGTTTCCAAGTCGTGCGCCGATCTCATCGCCCAGACTTACGCGCACTCCTTCAAAATGCCTGTGGCCGTCACTCGCTGTGCCAACATGTACGGCGGCGGCGACCTGAACTGGAACCGCATCGTGCCGGGCACGATCCGCTCGGTGCTGTTGAACGAGCGGCCCATCGTGCGCTCGGACGGCACAATGAAGCGCGATTACGTGTACGTCAAAGACATTGCGTCGGCCTACCTGACTCTGGCCGAAGCCATGCGCGACGGCGCGCACACCGGCGGCACGTTCAACTTCGGCGTGGACTC
>JACPWC010000023.1 GCA_016197225.1 Chloroflexota bacterium | reverse complement strand
GGGAACGTCTCCAAGTATCTCGCGCCTCTGCCATCATTATTGGAAACGATCTTGTCGTGCTTGCGTTTGTCGCCTGCGATCTACACTTCGTTGGCTGATAATTCGGTTTTGACAACTTAAATTTGCTCGAAACGAGAGATATAGAGGATGCATTTATAGAACTATTCCCTTGTGAGTTCAAATTTCCGTTGCTTAATGATAATAGTAGCAGTTCGGACAGTTCTCCCAGTAACGTTGACCGTTATTGGCCTGATTTCCCGTTCGGAACCAATGGCTTTGACCGAAAAAACTACAGCGGTAGAAATTTCGAAGACCGATGTAGTAGCTCTCGAAGTTTTCTGGCCCGAGCTAATGATGCATCAACGGTTGTCTCACAGTGTGGGTGGGCGCACTTTTCGCCAAATGCGACATGGATTCTTGAGCGGGATAGCCCCAAAAGAGTTGAATATGACAGCCCTGCTTTCATAGACGAGCTATTTAGAACTGGTTGTAATGACTGGAGGCCAAACCCAGCCTCTACCCAAACGGTTTATATACAACCAATTACTTGCGAGGCAGGGCAACCGGTGAAAACTTGGGATTGCACGAATAAACTCCATACTTTGGTGGATAGCAATGGCATTGTAACTGTAGGAAGCAAAGTCAAATTTTATAAATGGTGGATGCAGAATATTCCCGGCTCAAACACCAATATAGCAAGTTGCCCGGAGGTAGCTCCTCCCAATGGAACGCATTCTCTTGGCAACTGGTGGGACTACCTGCGGGGCGACTATGTAACTGAGCCGCCAGAGACCAACTGTCACCCGACTCCGATAATTGGGGGTACCGGATTATCTGGCTTGGTTTCCGCTAGCCCAATTTCGGGAGCCACAATCACACTTTATACTTTGGAAGCGGGCGGTGTTTTGGCTCCAGTTACGTTGTCGGGTTCTACTGCCACAGCAGCGGACGGCACTTATCTTACGCCGGCCCTTCCCACTTCACTCAACGGTCAAACACTGGTCGTGAAAGCAACTGGCGGCAGCTTTGTAGATGAAGCTACGGGGCAGGCCGTTTCGTTTGCTGGACGTTCGCTTTATGCTGTAATACCTTCTGTTGAGTTAGGCGGAGCTTTAGGAGGTGTCGTAACGCCGTTTACAGACATGGCATTTCGTATGGCAAAGCATACCTTAACTGTAGACCCTAGCCGTGTTCCGGCGACAGAGGCTTCTTATTACAATTTTTGGGTAGCTAACTTTTTTGGACTACGAGCGAAACTGGATGTCAACTCGCCTTTTGGTGACTCACCCTTTGCTATAACCCTGCTCAGACCGTTCAATTTCTACAGTGGACAATCCCTTGTCTGGGGTACACCGGAAACTACTTACACCCTGGCCCTGGCCGGCTTATCCCAACAAGCCGCTAATGCCGGCCTGTCTCCCGTAGTATGGATAGACCAACTTTCTGCAGATGCCGACGATGGCGTGTTCAATGGCGCATCTCGGACAAGTTGGCAAACACTGCAAACCGCTGTTGACACATACCTGGCCGGGCCGCGCAGTCCATTGGGGACAACTTTTACGGTCACTAAGACAACCGACACCAACGACGGCGCGTGCAATTCGGACTGCTCATTACGAGAAGCAATTGTCGCCGCCAATCTCACTGGCGGGCCGGACTCTATTATTCTCTCTGCTGGCACATACGCTCTTACGCGAACAGGTTCGGATGATAATGCCAATAACGGCGACCTTGACCTGACCAGTGAAATCACACTGGTCGGAGCGGGCGCAAATAAAACAATCATTGCCGGGGGCAGTGGTTGGACTGACCGCATCTTTCATGTTATCACCACGACTATACAAATAAACAGCCTGACGATTCAGGGCGGCAACAAGACAAACTCCAGCGGCGGCGGCATCTATAGCACGGATAGCGCGCTGACCCTATCCAATGTTGCTATCAGTAGTAATACTACAACTAATACAGGCGGTGGAATTTACTTCATTGGCGGTGCATTGACATTGATTGATAGCATCGTGTCTGGCAACACAGCCAACGACACTGGTGGCGGCATCCGCAATGTTGGCGGAACTGCCATACTTACTAACGTTACAATAAGCGGCAACACGGCCAAGAATGACGCTGGCGGAATACGCACGGCCAGTAACGGGAGTATGCCAGCCTCATTGACTCTCACCAATGTGACTATCACTAATAACACCGCGGATAGCGACAGCAATGGCACGGGCGAAGGTGGTGGCCTCTATCGCTCTAGCGGCACAGCCACTTTCAAGAACACAATCATTGCCGGCAACTTTGATAACAGCACGACTACAAAACGCCCCGACTGTTCAGGCTCAATAACTTCACAAGGCTACAACCTGGTAGGAAACAATACCGGTTGCACCTTCACCTCAACTACCGGCGACCAGGTCGGCACTGGAGGCAGTCCCGTCAATCCACTCCTTGGTGTTTTGCAAGATAACGGCGGGCAGACCTTGACCCATGCACTCTTGGCAGGCAGTCCGGCCAGAGATACAGGGACGAACACTGATTGCCCTTCAACTGACCAGCGAAGCACCTTGCGACCCCAAGGGACAGTTTGTGATAAAGGGGCATACGAAGTCGCGGCTGTTCTGGATAACTTCAACCGCGCCAATGGCGGCATTGGCAGTAACTGGTCGGGCAATACCGGCAGTTACGTTATCGCATCCAATCGCCTGGACCCAGTCTCGGGCGGCGATATTTACTGGAACGTAACCCAATACGGCGCGAATCAAGAGGCTTACGTCACTTTAGTTAACATTGACCCGGCCGGTCAGGAAGTTGACTTGATGCTCAAGTCACAGAGCGCCAGCGGCTGGACAAGCGGAGGTGCCGGGCGACTAGAAGTGTGGTACAACCCCGCAACCCATGTCGTGAAAGTCGTGACTTATACCAGCACTCAGAATTGGGTACAATGTGGCGCAGATATTCCAGTCGCGTTTGTGAACGGCGACCAATTCGGGGCGCGAGCCTTGGCTGATGGGCGGGTATTGGTCTACCGCAATGGCGTGTTGCTTGCGACACGCGACGTGACTGCCTGGCCATATTATACAAATGGTGGATACATTGGGCTGTGGACGATAGGCGCGAGCAATTCACTGCTGGATGACTTTGGCGGCGGTGGAGTGAATGAGCCGTAAATTGCCAAGCCAAATCGCGCCCTGCGGCCATGACTCTAAAGAGGGATGAAGATTTAGACTCGTTGAACAACAAAGGACGAATGGATATGCCTTGTTTGTTTAAGCCAGTTAGATGGCTGATGGCGGGGACAGCATTGTTAGTCTTTGGGTTAGTCGCTTGTAAAGCCGAGTTGCCAACGGCTACCTCTACGCCCGATCCGAGTATTCCGACGGCAAAACCATATCCCCCGGAACCCACTTACCCGCCTTCTCCTACGCCCAATTTGCCCTCGACGGCAGGGTGGATTGCCTTTGTGAGCCGGATAGACGGAAAAGATCACCCAAACGTTTATCTAGCAAATGCCGATACGGGTGAATTGCTTCGCTTGACTGACGCAGGCAACGGGGGAGGTTTTTACCCAGCTTGGTTACCAGATGGCCGACAAATTGCTTTCACAGCTAATCAAAATATTTATGTGATGTACTCTGACGGTAGCAACCCACACCCTATAACCAATTTTAACGAAGATATGTATGGAGTCTCAATGCCAAAATGGTCGCCAGGTGGTAAGCAAATTGTCTTCTGGACTGATTACACTAGCAACCCGGGCGATTCCTACATTAATGTGGTGAATATTGATGGCACTCATCAGAAAGAGTGGCTGAGCGGAGTTGCTAATGCAGGCTGGGAAGCGATGGTTTGGTCACCAGATAGTCAGGAAATCGTTTTCATGACTAGAGGCGTAGAACACTCTGCTACGGTGCTTAGAATTATAAACCGGGATTTTTCGCAAGTGAGGTCCTTGACTGATTACGCGGTTGATTGTTATGAGAGTGTACCTTGCCCACTGGATGTAGATCCAACATGGTCACCTGATGGTCGACAAATTGCATTTGTTTGTGTCGATCATCAATTCGAAGGGCAAACAGATATATGCATAATTAATAGTGATGGTAGTCAACTGACAAACCTAACTGATAATTCGGCTTCGGAGACGGATATTACTTGGTCGCCTGATGGACAGCAGTTAGCTTTCTCCTCAGTGGAGCCACGTGATCTACGTGGAGGAATCTATGTGATGGATGCTGATGGCAGTAACCGAATGCAGTTGACTTATTACTCAGCTTCTGATCGCAATCCAGTCTGGTCACCCGATGGAAAGCGAATCGCCTTTGTCTCCGAACGCGATGGCAACAAGGAAATCTATTTGATGAATGCTGATGGGAGTGACCAGAGACGGTTGACGAATAATAAGGTTGAGGATTCGTATCCTGCCTGGTCGCCGCAGTTGGGAAGCCCAGGAGACAAGTGATTGCCAAGCAATTAACTGCCCCAAACTAAAGTTGCCACTTATAGTGGCACAGGGACTTAGATGGATAAGTGATTAGGCGAGTAGACACTTGGACAAGTGGATAAGATTGGCGCTTGTATATTTGTGTACTTGCAGACTTCTTTACCCATCTACAGCTACTCGATGCCCGCCTTCTGCCTTCACGCCCACTTCTACCAGCCGCCGCGCGGCAACCCGTTTGTGGATCGTTTCGGCGCGGATGAGATCGGCCACGAGGCCGGGGCCGAGCCTTACGAAAATTTCAACGAGAAGGTCACGACCGAGTGCTATCTGCCCAACGCCGAACTGGGCAACTTCGAGCAGATGTCGTTCGATGTTGGCTCCACCCTCCTGCGCTGGATGCGCGATCACGCGCCCAACACCTACGCCCGCATTCTGGAATCGGATCGCAAATACCTTTCCGAATTTGGCGTCGGCAACGCCATCGCTACACCCTCGCACCACACCATCCTGCCCCTCATCCGCGCCCGCGACAAAGTGACCCAGATCAAATGGGGCCTGGCCGGCTTTGAACATGCCTATGGCCGAAAGACGACCGGGATGTGGTTACCGGAGATGGCGGTTGACCTGGAGACTCTGCAAGCCTTGCACGATCAAGGTGTCCGGTACACGATCCTGAGCGAGTCGCAGGCAGAAGGCGCGCCCGACAGCGGCGGGCCGTACTGGGTGAAACTGCCGAACGGCGAGCACATCGCCGTGTTCCTGCGCGACGACTCGCTCTCGGTGCAGATCGCTTTCAACATTCAAACGCTGGGCGGGGCCGGGCGCTGGGCCAGGAACACGCTGGCCTCGCGCCGCAAGGACACCGGCCCGCTCGAACTCAAAGGCGAACGGCTGACCTTGATCGCCGTCGAAGGCGAAACCTTCGGCCACCACCACGCCGGCGAAGAACATTTCCTTCACTGGTTGCTGTCGTTTGAAGCCGGGGCCGTCAACCAGAGCGTCACCACGCTGGAACGCCACCTGAAAGCCAACCCGCCGCAAGTCGAGATCACGATCAAAGAGTACACCTCCTGGTCGTGCCCGCACGGCCTGGGCCGCTTCGCCGCCGGTTGCGATTGCACGCCCGGCGCCTCCAACTGGAAGGGCGCGCTCCGCCGCGCCTTTGACAACCTGGCCAACAACGTGGACGATCTCTACATCACCGAAATGGACGAAGCCGGGCTTGACCCGTGGAAACTGCGGAACGATTACGCGCGCGTCACGCTGGGGCAGGTGGACGTGGAGAAGCTACTGCAAGATCACGGCCTCTCAGGGGCCGACTCGGATCATGACACGATTGGCCGCTTGGGCGCGCTTCTGGCCGCCCAGTATTTCCGCCAGCGCATGTACACCGCCGCCACTTTTAAGTATGAAGACCTCTCACGGCCTGAGCCGCGCTACGGCATTGCCAACGGACTGCGCGCCGCACTGCTCTGCCAGGAAGCCGCCGGGGCCGACCTTGTGCCCGACTTCCGCCGCGACCTGGCTCAAGCGGCGTCCAACCGAACCGGCCAAACCGGCGCGCAACTTTTGGACGAGGCGGTGGTTCAGGCCGAGGCGACACTAACCAAGTAGGGCGAGTTGTCAACTCGCCCCCACAGCCAAAAGGCATTTGCCTCTAAACCCGCTCGAGGCTATACTCATCACTCATGTCCATGAATACTGATCCCACTCCCCGCCGCGCGCCGCGTTATGGCGCAATTGCCCTCAATGTGCTCACGATCTGCTGTCTGATCTCGACGGCCTGGATGGGCGGATATTTCCTGCTGGTGCTATTTAATCCCTACTCTCTCAATCCTTTTCCGCCGCCCACGCTCCCGGCTCTCCTCATCCGCGCCTCGCCGACCAACACCTCTGCCGTTCCCACCTTCCCGCCGGAAAACACGCCAACGTTTACGCTTACGCCAACGGAAGAGTTTGTTCTGGGCGCTACCACCCAACCGGCAGGCCAGCCTCAACAGCCGACGGAGACCTCAACCCCGCAACTAATCGTGCCGCCCACCCGAATCGGCGGCGGCGGGGTGACACCGCCTCCAGCGGGTGGAACCACCAACACGCCCGTCCCGATCACTTCCTCAGCCGCCGGCCACCTGCTCTTCGTCTCCACTCGCAACGGCGACTCGGATATTTATATTGTGGACGCCGACGGCAACAACGAGCAATTGCTGATTGGCGAAGCGGGCAAGAACGACGAGAACCCGGCCATGTCGGCGGACGGCGCGAAGATTGTCTTCCAGTCGGATCGGGACGGCGACTACGAAATTTATACGGCCAATATTGACGGCTCCGGGGTGTTCCAGTTGACGAGCAACACCCGGTTCGACGGCCACCCGGTCTGGTCACCGGACGGCGCCAAGATCGCCTTTGAGTCGGATCGCAACGGCAACTTCGACATCTGGACCATGAACGCGGATGGCACCGGGCTGAAGCAGATGACGTTCAGCGTCAAAGAGGATCGTGCCCCGGCCTGGTCGCCGGACGGCGCGGCTCTGGCCTTCCACTCCAACCGTGACAACAATTATGAAATTTATGTGGTGGACGTGGACACCGGCCCGGAGACTCGCCTTACTCAGGGCACAGCCAACAACCAGAACCCAGCCTGGTCGCCCGACAGCAAGAAGATTGCCTACGACTCGGATCAGGATGGCAATAAAGAGTTGTATCTGATCAACGCCGATGGCTCTGGTGAAACGCGCCTGACGAACGATCCTTCCGCCGACACCGGCCCGTCCTGGTCGCTGGACGGCGCGAAGCTGGTGTTCGAGACGACGCGCAATGGCAACCCCGATCTGTTCACAATGGAGTCGTTCTCCGGCGCGCCCGCCGTTTCACTGCTGGTAGACCCCTCGGAGGAAAAGATGGTGTGGTGGGGAAGATGAAATGATGAATGACGGCTCTTCCGGCTTTGGCGGGAAAACCCTGCCACCAATTTCACGAATGACACGAATTGCCGGCGAATTCGTAAAATTCGTGTCATTCGTGGCAAAGAATCCCGTTCAATCTGGTAGAGCCCAAATGACGAAGGACGAAGGACGACGTTCGTGCTTCGTCATTTGTCCGCTGTCTGTCGTGGCTATAGGGCCAGCACGCTCCTCACCTTTTGCGCCACTTCGTTTGGCGTCTCGCCCTCCACGCTTTCCACGCTCACGCCCGGATAGTATTGCTCAAACCAACTTAGCAGATCGCCGCCCCAGCCCTCACCTGGGTTGATGGCGATGATTCGACGCGCAGTCAGATCGCCGATTCCGGCGTCGTCGGAACTGCCGCCTATGGTGACTCGCCGCGCCCAGGTGGCGCGGGCGAGGGCCTTCACCCAGTCCGGGTCGGATAGGCCGGGGTTGAGGAGGATGTAGGTGCGCTCGTAAGGTTCGCGGGGCAGGCCGGTGGGCGCTTGTGGCGGGCTGGGCCGGGCGATAATAGGCGCGGGTAGAGGCGTATTGAGCAAGATGTTTTTGAGTTCGGCGGGTGAGTTGGCCCGAAGCGAGACGTAGACGACGCCTGGATAATTTTTGGCGAACCATTGATCAATGGGCGGGTTGACGCCCCAGCCCTGCGGGTTGATGATGACGACCATTCGGGCGTGCAGGTTGCCGATTCCGGCGTCGTCGGCGCTGGCGCCGATGGTGAAGTGCCGTTCGCGCCAGGTGGCGTCAGCCACCGCTTCCACCCAGGCCGGGTCTACTGCAGTGGGTGGGAGAAGGACGTAGATGCGGCTGTATTGTTCGCGAGGCTGGCCGCGAGACGTGGATGGTTGAGGGGGCGGTGGCGGCTCAACCGGCCTCGTCGGGGGCAGGGGCAGAGTCGGCTCCCCGCTCGTTTGTCGAATGTGGGTTGCCAGGTATTGTGTCACCCGAGTCCCGGCCACGTTGTAGCGTTCCCACGTCGAATTGTCACTGCCGAAGGTGAAGATGGTTGCGCCAAGAACGTAAGCATCCTTTTGAATTTCGCGGTCATACCAGATCAGTTGCTCGGCATAGTAGCGTTCGGTGTCGCGAGCATCGCGAGCGTCGCGAGGCTTGCGCCAGTAGTCAATCTGGTCGCGCGCACCGTCGTAAGAGTCCCAATATCCGGCCAGGTCTTTCCACGCGCCGCTGGGCGTGCCGGGGCAGTTGTGGCCGACGGCGTCGCAACCCAGTTCGGTGATGACGAGCGGCACGGTGTCGAGATCGCGCGGGGCGAGGGCGTAACGATAGACTTGCCGGTAGCGCAAGGTGAGCCAGCCCACGTCGCCGATATTTTCTTCGCGCCAGCCGGGTTGCAGGCGGCGGTGCGGGCAGTTGGCTTCCTGATAGTTGCCGGTGAGCCACCAGACCCAGGGCGCAGAATATTCGTGCAAACCCAGAAGGCCGTTGAGGTCGCGGGCGGCGGCCAGGGCGGGGAGGAAGGCCTCCCACATTCTTGTCTCGCGTGGGCCAACTTCGGGATAGCCGGTGGAGAAGTTGCCGATCACGCCACGCAAGCCGAGGCCAGTCAGCAGGCGCAGGCGCTCGGCCTCGAAGCGGCCATACCATTCCATGCGGGCCAGCGCGCCGCTTTCGTTTGGCCCGCCGAACGATGGCTCGTTGTGGCCTTCCCAGATTTTGATGAGGGGATTGAGGGCGTAGTAACGCTCGCGCTGGTCGCGCACGAATCGGGCGGCGGCCTGCTCCGGGCTATCGCCGCTTTCGAGTTGTTGGAGCAGGGTGTAGTCGCAGTAGCCGCGCCCGATCAGGGTCAGGTCGGGACGGAGGGCGAGGTACTCCGCTGCCGAGCCAAAGTCGTTGACAAGCTTGACCAGTCGGCAACCGGCTTCGACGAGCAGGCGGGCGTCAGAGGTAGGTTTGAGGCAGTGCGGGGCGAGTTTGGAGGCCACATTGAGGGAAATGCAAGAAGCGTGCCTGCGGTTTGTGAAAAATATTAGACTGATTCCACTAACTTCCGAATCCTGCTCCCCGTCTCCCGCCACTGAATGGGCGAGAGGCCCTTAAAGTTCCTGTCTTTCAAAAACGCGCCACGCCCCGACGAACGCGGCGATGATGATGCCCAGGCTTACGCCTAACGTCCCCCAGTAAGCGTCGGCGTTACCAGCCACCAGACTGCCTCCCCACACCAGCAACTGCCCCGGCATATATTCGCCCCAACTTGGAATGGAACCGGCTAATCCCAGGATGAGTAGTAGGCCAAAGGCAAACCCGCCAGCGGCTGTCTGTGATTTGGCCGCCACACTGCAGAGCAACGTCAGCGCCACGTAGACCAGCACAAACAATAGTAACAAGCTGTTTAACATCAACCAGCGAGAAACATCAAGCGCCTCAAACATCAGCCAGGTGTAGTAATAGCAAGCCAGGCCTGCCACCGCGATGCTGACGGCGAACATCAGAGCCAGGGCGGCGAATTTGGCGGCCAGAAATGTCACCCGCGGCAATGGCTTGACCAGCATCATGGCGGCTGTGCCCTTATCTTTCTCCTGAGCCACCGCGCCCATGGTCAACAGCAAAGCGAGGATGACGCCAAACTGGCTGATGTTCTTGACATACTGCGCTACAGCGTCCATCGTTGTGGGTGGGGGAATCAACCGGGCGATGGCCTCGCCATTTGGAACCAGCTTGATAAGCTCCGGGGTGTATTTAGCAGTCAGGGGCGACAACAAGCCAAAGATAGCCAGCACCACGCCCACCACCAACAGCCGGTAGGTCCGCCACTGCTCTAGCCATTCTTTGCGCAGAAGGACAAGAAACTCTCTCATGGGGTTTGCCCTTCTTTACCCATCAGCCTCAGGAAAACGTCTTCCAACGAAGGCCGCAGGATTTCAAAGCGGGTCAACACCAGCCCGGCCTGCATCGCCGAAGCCAGCAATTCTTGCTTCGCCGTCTCTACGTCATTAACGATGGCCCGGGCAGTGAGTCCTTTGATTGAGACGGATTGAACCCAGCTCCGCCCGCGCAGTGCTTCGGCCCAGGCGTTGATCTGCATTTCAAATCCGCGGTCAGCCTCTACTTCCAGGGCCGGTATCGCATATTGTGCCAACAAGGTCTCGCGGGGCGCTTGAGTCACCAGCCGCCCACGCCCGATGATGCCGATCGTGTCGCACACCCGCTCAACGTCTGCCAGAATGTGTGAGGACATAAACACAGTGTGCTGCCCACGCAGAGTCTCGATCAGCTCCAGCACTTCCTTGCGGCCAGCGGGGTCGAGGGCGCTGACCGGCTCGTCGAGGAACAACACTTCGGGCCGGTTGACGAGCGCTTGCGCCAGCCCCAGCCGTTGGCGCATCCCACGCGAAAAACCGGCGATGCGCCGTTTGGCAACCTCGGCCAGACCCAACAGATCAAGCAGTTCTTTGACCCGCACCGCACGTTCGCTGGCAGAGAGTCCGAACACCCGGCCAATATGATCGAGAAACTCGCGCGGCGTCAGCCAGGGATAAAATGCAGGCTCTTCCGGCAGATAGCCGATGCGACGGGCAACTTCGCGCCGATTGGTGGTGATTTCGGTCCCGATTACCCAGGCCTGGCCTTCAGTCGCATGCGTCAGGCCGGTGAGAATGCGGAGGGTCGTTGTCTTGCCGGCGCCGTTAGGGCCAAGAAAGCCGAAGACCGTCCCTGGCTCGACCGTGAGGTTCAAGCCGTCGAGCGCATGCACCGGGCCGTAGAACTTCCGCAAGCCTTCAATACGAATGGCTGTCATTTACTCTTCCCGCCCGACGACGAAGTAGAGAATCGGGCCAATCAAATTAACGAAGATGATGACGAGCGCCCACAGCCACTTAGGCCCTTTGGTTTTTTCGCGGCGGCTCAAATCTACCAGAGCAAAGATCATCAGCCCCAGTTGTAGAAGAATGATGGGAATGAGATAGGGGATTAATGCTCGAATATTTTCCATGGCTGTTTTACTCTTCCCCTTCCACCAATTTCCGAATCCTGCTCCCCGTTTCCCGCCACTGAATAGGCGACAGGCCCATCTTGCGGCGGATGGCGTCTTCGTCCATTTTGGCCTTATAGTCGCGCACGGCGCACGTCCAGCGCATCGTGTCGAACGACACGCTCTTGTCCAGCCCGGCGGCCTTGCCCGTCTCGCCCAGCGACAACTCCAGCTTGCGCACCGACCATAGAAAGACCGTCTCTTTCGGGGCGTACTCGGCCAGGTAGTCGCGGTAAATCTCAACCCACTCCGGCGTGAGCTTGAGCTTGCGCTCTTTGGGCCAGTCCTTCTTTTCAGGATAGCGCACGAACAGGAACGGTTCAGCAAGGCGGGCCAGGTCAATATGTTCTTTCTTCAGGTTGGCAACTTCCACCTTCTTCATGCCGGTGTCGAGCAGAAGCTTGAAGAGGACAAGCGGACGGATGTCCGGCTTCTCGCCGCGCCGCAAAATCTCCCCGGCGGCCAGACACTTCTCCACCTCCTCATCCGTCAAAATCTCCGGCAATGGACTGCGAACCGACAACTGCAAAACCGCCTGCGACGGGTCGGCTCGCAGTTCGGCCAGCGGCGTGGCCCAGCGGAAGAAGGCCTTGAGTGAGGTGACCCGGCGGCCATAGGTCTTGTCGGAGCAAGGCTTGCCGCGCTCGTTTCGCATCCAGTTCAAAAACTCGTTGAGGCGGGCCGTCGTCATCCGGTTCAGCGGCTCTTTGGCGTCTACGTATTCGAGCAGGATGTTGAGATCGCAGGAGAAGGCCTGAAGCGTGTGCCACGACTTGTCCTGCTTGCGAAGGTGATCGAGCCAGGCCGCAATCGCCGATTCGAGTGGGGCGCTTGGGTCTAACGCAGGCTGGCGCAACGGCGGTGTGGCCTGCGACTTGGGATCGAAGAGAGAGAGTTGGTCGTTCATGTTTTGATTTGTTTATCCGCGTCTGATCCGCGAAATCCGCGTTTTGGTTTTTGGCCTTCGGTTATCCCTGCGATGGCCGCCTTCCCTCTCTCCGTCAACCAAAACGTGGCGGCGGGGAACTTCTTGTTGCTGTCAATCAGCCCGGCCTCGCCCAGCGCCTCAACGTCGGCAGGTGCAACTTCCTGCGCTTCACCCTCCAGCGGATGCAGTTTGTAAACCTTGCCGCCGTTCACGTCGCGGTGCGCCTTGAGAAAATGGCCGTCGGCGATGGCAAGCAACAGCTTCTGTTGTGCGTTGGACAGATTCATCTTCCATATTCCTGCCCAGACATCAAGTGTCTATGGAGACACTTGGTGTCTGGGCAAAACCCACACAGTTTTACACCACGCCGCGAAAAAAAGAAACTGCCCCTTTGGCTTCCTCTTGTATAATCTCCTCCATGCCCGACGACGAGGATCGCGTCCTCTCTCCCAAACGCCGGCCCGACGATCAAGTGGACTACGCCCTCCGCCCGCAAAAGCTGGCCGAACTCATCGGCCAGGATCGGGTGAAGGACAACCTGGCGATTCTGATCGCGGCGGCCAAGAAGCGCGGCGAGCCGCTCGACCATTGCTTGTTTTATGGCCCGCCCGGTTTGGGGAAAACGACTCTGTCTCACGTGCTGGCCAACGAGATGGCGGTCAATATCAAAGTGACGGCCGGCCCGGCCATCGAGCGCCCCGGCGACCTGGCCTCCATCCTCACCAATTTGCGCGCGGGCGACATCCTCTTCGTGGACGAAATTCACCGGCTGGGCAAAGTTGTCGAAGAAGTGCTCTACCCGGCCATGGAAGATTTCGCCCTCGACATCGTCATTGGTAAAGGCCCCAGCGCCCGAAGCATCCGCCTCAAACTGCCCAAGTTCACGCTGGTGGGCGCAACCACACGTTTGGCGCTGATCAGCGCGCCGATGCGGGCGCGGTTCGGGGCGCAGTACCGGCTGGACTTTTACGAGCAGGCGGCGATGGAGTTGATCGTGATTCGCGCCGCCGACAAACTCAAGGTTCCCATCGAAGCCGACGGGGTGGCCGAGGTCGCCCGCCGCGCGCGGGGAACCCCTCGCGTGGCCCTGCGCCTTCTTCGCCGCGTCCGCGATTACGCGCAGGTGAAGGCCGACGGCACGATCACCGTCGCCGTTGCCAAAGACGCGCTAGCGTTGATGGACGTGGACGAACTGGGGCTGGACGACATTGATCGCCGCGTGTTGCGGGCTATCATCGAAAAGTTCAGCGGCGGGCCGGTGGGCCTGGAGACGATTGCCGCCTCCATCAGTGAAGAAGCCGACACGATTATGGACGTATACGAGCCGTACCTTCTGCAACTCGGCTTTCTGGATCGCACGCCGCGTGGCCGAACTGCCACTCGGCTGGCTTACGAACACCTGGGCCTGCCATACAAAGAGAACGGGCAGGAGAAACTGCTGTAAAGTGATTTAACACCAAGACACAAAGCCACAAAGTCACGAAGAAAAACTTGGTGTCTTTGTGCCTTCGTGGTAAAAGCAGTATGCCAGACGCAACGACAATCGGGAAATGGATCATGATCGCCGGGGCAGGGTTGCTGGTTTTGGGCGGCCTCATCTGGGTCGTCGGCAGAGCCGGCTTCCCCCTGGGCCGCCTGCCGGGCGATCTCCGTATCGAACGCGACGGTTTCTCGTTTTACTTTCCGCTGGCCTCATCTATAATAGTCAGCATCGCCCTAACCCTGTTGCTCAACCTGTTGGCGCGATTGCTCAAGCGATGAACACTTCTGACTTCGACTACACCCTGCCGCCCGACCTGATCGCGCAAACGCCGATTGAGCCGCGCTACGCCTCGCGCCTGATGATCCTCAACCGGGCCGGCAACGCCCTGGTGCATGGCAAGTTCCGCGACGTTGATCGCTACTTGAAGCCCGGCGACCTGTTGGTGTTGAACGACACCCGCGTGCTTCCGGCCCGCATCCGGGCGCACAAGAACACCGGCGGCGCGGTGGAAATTTTGATGTTGCGCCGCCGCGCACCCCTCACCTGGGAAGTGATGGTGGGCGGCAAGGGCGTGCGGCTGGGAACCAAACTTGAGGTAGACGGCAAATCCAGCCTTTCGGCGATTGTGATGGAAGAGCTGGATGGGGCGCGCCGCCTCATTCAGTTTTCCGAGCCGATCAGCCCGCTGTTGCCGACAGTGGGTGAAGTGCCACTGCCGCCTTACATCCACACCCACTTGCCCGATCCTGAACGTTATCAAACCGTGTTTGCCAAGACGCCCGGCTCCGCCGCCGCGCCCACGGCCGGGCTGCACTTCACCGAAGCCATGCTGGCCTCGCTGGCCGCCGCCGGGGTGCGCCAGGCCTACGTCACGCTTCACATCGGCCTCGACACCTTTGCGCCCGTGACCGAAGAGAAAGTTGAGCAACACATAATCCACACCGAGTGGTGCCACCTGCCGCGTGAGACGGCGAAGGCCATCAACGAAACGCGGGCCAAAGGCGGGCGGGTGATTGCCGTCGGCACCACCGCCGTCCGCACTTTGGAAACCGCCGCCCGCTTCTCCACCGACGACGACATGCCGGCCACCGAAACCAGGCCGCTCGATCAGAAACTGCTCAAGCCGCCGCACAAACTGCAAAGCATCCAGCCCGTCATCGGCAACACCGACCTCTTCATCACCCCCGGTTTTCAATTCCAGGTGGTAGACGCCCTCATCACCAACTTTCACCTGCCGCGCTCCACCCTCCTCATGCTGGCCTCCGCTTTTGCGGGCCGCGAACGCCTCCTGGCCGCCTACGAAGCGGCCAAAGCCGAGCGTTACCGCTTCTACTCGTTCGGCGACGCGATGTTGATTTTGTGATCGTTCTCAGCCTCTCGAACGTCAGCCTGACTCTGGGCGCGCGCCCGATCTTCGCCAACCTGAACTGGGAAATTCAACACGATCAACGGATCGGCCTGATCGGCCCCAACGGCACGGGGAAGTCGTCTCTGTTTAAGTTGCTGGTCGGCGAACACACCCCGGAGCGGGGCGGGGCGATCACCAAAGCCAAAGGCGTCACCCTCGGCTACCTGCCGCAAGACCCGGAGTTCGACCCGGCCTCCACCGCGCTGGCGGTTGCCCTGTCGGGCAACGCCCGCCTCATCGAAGTCGAGTCGCAATTGGCCCGGATCGATTCACGTCTGGCTGACCCGGCCGTCTACAACAACCCCAAAGCCCTGACTCGCACTCTGGAAGATCAACAGAAGTCCCTGGACGAGTTCGCCGCCCTCGGCGGCGAAGGCTACGAGTCGCGAGTGCGAACGACCCTGCTGGGCCTGGGCTTGCGTGAGGCAGATTTCGACAAGCCAATCGGCGCTTTGAGTGGCGGGCAGAAGAAACTGGTGGGGCTGGCGCGATTAATGATGGCGAAGCCTTCAGTGCTTCTGCTCGACGAGCCGGACAACCACCTCGACCTGGCCGGCAAGGCCTTCCTCGAACGGTTGATCATCAACTACTCCGGCGCGGTCGTCATCATCTCGCACGACCGTTATCTGCTTGACGCCGTTGTCACTCACATCACCGAACTTGAAGATGGCAAGCTCACCACGTTCAGCGGCGACTACTCGATGTTTGTCATTGACAAAGAAGAGAAGCTGGCGCGGCAGTCCGAGTTGTATCATGTTCAACAACGCGAAGTCAGCCGCATTGAAGCCGCCATCAAGCGTTATGCCATTTGGGCCAAAGTTTACGACAGCGAAAAATTTGCCAAACGGGCCAGGGCGATTCAAAACCGGCTGGACAAGATGGATCGCATCGAGCGCCCGGTGCTGGAACGGCGGCGGATGGACCTGGCCCTGAGCGGCTGGCGCGGCTCGAACAAAGTGCTGGAACTGATTGGTGTGAGGAAGTCGTTTGGCGAGTCGCCGCTCTTGCGTGGCCTGAACCTGCTGGTGCGGCACGGCGAGCGAGTGGGTCTCATCGGCGCGAACGGCGCCGGCAAGTCGGTGCTTCTGCGGCTCATCATCGGCCAGGAGGCGGCGGACGCAGGCGAAGTAAAGATCGGCCCCAGCGTGAAGATCGGCCACTATGCCCAAGAGCACGAGACGCTGAACTTTGCCCAAACACCTCTTGAGGCGGTTCGGCTGGCCCGCCCTCTCAGCGAAGGCAACGCCGTCTCGTTTTTGGGCCGCTATTTGTTTCCATATCGGCAAGTGACACAGAAGATCGGCGACCTCTCCGGCGGCGAACGAAGCCGCTTGCAATTGGCCCTGCTGGTGCTGTCCGACGTGAACTTCCTGCTGTTGGACGAGCCGACCAACAACCTGGACATCGCCTCTGCCGAAGTGCTGGAGAACGCCCTGGCCGAGTTTGAAGGCGCGGTGCTGGTCATCTCGCACGACCGCTATTTCCTCGACCGCACCGTCAACCTGATCGTCGAGCTAAAAGACGGCCTGCTGACGGAATACGTGGGCAGTTACAGCGACTATGCGGAGAAGAAGGGGATATAATCACAATCAAAGTAAAGTTGTAAGCACCCTGAGCGGAGTGAAGCGTAGTCGAAGGGTGCGGCCCGAGCGCAGAACCCGCGCCCTTCGATTGCGCGGCGGAACCGCACCGCCGCTCCACGCAGGGCGCTACTTTCGAGCCATGAACAAACACCACAAAATCAAAAGCTTGTTGATCGTTTTGCTCATCTCTTTGAGTTTTACGGCCCTTGCTCACGCCCAAACCACAGGCGGCGCAATTGTGCTCACCGCCGAGGGGCCGGTGACGCCGGTCATGGTCAGCTACATCCAGCGCGGCATCTCCACCGCCGAGCAACAGGGCGCACAAGTCCTCATCATCAAACTCAATACGCCGGGCGGCCAGAGAGACTTGATGAAGAAGATCGTCAACGCCATTTTGGAAAGCGAGACGCCGGTGGTCGTCTACGTTGCCCCGCGCGGGGCGATTGCCGGGAGCGCCGGAACCGTCATCACCCTCGCCGGCCACCTCAACGCCATGGCTCCCGAAACAGCCATCGGCGCGGCCAGCCCGGTCGGCTCGCAAGGCGAAGACCTCGGCCAAACGATAGACGCTAAACTCAAGAATGCCCTCAAGGCTGAGATAAGAAACTACGCCAGCGAACGCCCTGAAGAGGCCATTGCCCTGGCCGAGTCCATGATTGACGAGGCCAAAGCCGCTACTGCCGACGAAGCCAAAGCCGTCGGCCTCACCGATTTCATTGCCGACGACGTGGCCGACCTGCTCCGCCAGTTGGACGGCCACAAAGTCGAAGTGAATGGCCGGACTGTGATTCTGCAAACGGCGAATGCCCCGATCACCGAACTTTCGGTCAGCCTGCTCGAAGAAATCCTCGGCGTGCTTACCAACCCAAACATCGTCTTTCTGCTAATTACGATAGGCGCTCAAGCCATTTTGATCGAGTTGTCGAGTCCGGGCGGGTGGGTGGCCGGCTTTATCGGCGCGATCTGTTTGGCGCTTGCGTTTTACGGCCTCGGCGTTTTGCCCGTCAACTGGTTTGGCATAGTCTTCATTATCCTGGCTTTCGCGCTCTTCATTCTTGATGTCAATGCGCCCACGCACGGCGCGCTCACGGCAGCGGCGGTCGGCTCGCTCATCGTCGGCGCGCTGGTGTTGTTCAACTCGCCCGGCTCCGAGCCTTATCTGCGTATCTCGATTCCGTTTGTCGTCGGCACCTCGGTCGTTCTAGGCGCGGCCTTCTTTGGCATTTTGCTGGTGGCGTTTAGAACCCGCTACCTGCCGGTGGCTGTTGGCGTGGAAGCGTTGGTGGGCAAGGAGGGCGAAGTGCGCCAGCCACTGGCTCCCGGCGGCACGGTGCAGGTGGGCGGCGAACTGTGGAGCGCCGAGACCGAAGACGGGCAACCCATCGAAGCCGGGCAAAAGGTGGAAGTGGTGGCAGTGAAAGGCCTCAAACTCAAAGTCCGTAAACGCAAGAAATAAGGCGACCTGATTTCATCAACGGATTGAACGGATTTAGCGGATTGTTTTGATTCAAATCCGTTCAACACCTGCACTTGCATGCAGGTGCAAGTGTCCGGTAAATCCGTTGACGGAATGACTTTATCCAAATGAACATTCCTCCCTTCAAGCTCGAACGCTACTTTGCCGAATACGAATTCAAAGTGAAGTATCTCCTCAGTCCGTCGGACTGCGAAGGCTATTCGATGAGTGAGTTGCTGGCGATGGCTGACTCACACGGCCTGGCGTATTGGAATACGCTCAAACTGGGCTACACCGAGTCGCCCGGCCATCTGGCGTTGCGGGCTGAGATCGCTGGACTGTATCAAACGATGATGCCGGAGGACGTGGTTGTGGCCGTGCCTGAGGAGGCGATCTTCATCGCCATGAACACTTTGCTCAAGCCGGGCGATCATCTGGTGACCATCTTCCCCGCTTATCAGTCGCTCTACGAACTGGCGAGCGCAATTGGCTGTCAGGTCACGCGCTGGCCGGTGGAATTGGTTGACGGTGAGTGGCGGCTCGACCTGACTCGACTGGAAGACGGCCTCACCGACCGAACCCGACTCATCGTCCTCAACTTTCCTCACAACCCCACCGGCTTCCTGCCCTCCCGCGCCGACCTGGACTCAATCATTGCTCTGGCGCGAAAATATGGCCTCACTATTTTCTGCGACGAGATGTACCGCCTGCTGGAGCACGACCCGGCCCGGCGTTTGCCCGCAATGTGTGACTTGTATGAAAAGGGCATCTCGCTGTCGGGCCTGTCCAAGTCGTTCGCCCTGCCGGGCTTGCGCGTGGGCTGGCTGGCGACTCAGGATCGGGCGCTAGTGGATCGGTGGCTGACGTTCAAGGACTACACGACGATTTGCAACAGCGCCCCGAGCGAAGCGCTGGGCATCATTGCCCTGCGCGCCAAACAAACGATCGTTGCTCGTAATCTGGAAATCATTCAGTCGAACGTGAAGGTTGCCGAGGCCTTCTTCGCCGCTCACAGCGATCAGTTGCAATGGATAAAACCGCTGGCTGGTTCGATCGCGTTTCCCCGGTGGCTGGCGGCCAAACCGGTGGAAACGTTTTGCCAGGAGATGTTGGATCAGCATGGGGTGATGATCGTGCCGGGCAGTATTTTTGACTATCCGTCTCAATTGCACGATCAGAGTCAGCATTTCCGCGTTGGGTTGGGGCGGCTGAATTTCCCGGAGGCGCTTGAGCGCGTTCGAGATTATTTTACGCCAATTTTGTCCTAACCTTTTTATCAACATCATGGCCTTCATTCGCGAATTCTTTGAACTGAATCGTGACATCATCTTGTTCATCTACGGATTGGTATTCTTCGTGCTGGGGCTGGGCATCGCTCTCCAATCCCGCCGTTATTCGCGCCTCGACCTTGCCCGCAGTCTCTCGTGGCTGGCGGCCTTCGGGTTTACCCACAGTTTCAACGAGTGGGGCGACCTGTTCATTCCGATTCAAAGGACATATTTGAGCGAGCCTGTCGTCCAAATGTTGAATGTCGTTCAGCTTCTCCTGCTGGCCGTCTCGTTTACCTGCCTGTTTGAATTTGGCGTTGCCCTGCTCCGGCCACTGGGCCGGGCGCGCTGGTTGCACGGCGTTCCGGCCGGGTTGTTGCTGGCCTGGGTCTTCAGCATCTTCTTTATTTTTCTTCCGTTCGCCGCCGATCTTCTCTCCTGGCACCACATGGCCAATGCCATTGCCCGTTACTTCATTGGCTTTCCCGCCGGCTTGTTGGCCGCCTATGGTTTGCGGCAACAAACATTTCAGCGCATTGCCCCGCTCAACGTTCCCCACATCGTCAACACTCTGCGCGTGGCCGGAGTCGCGCTGGTTCTCTATGCCATATTTGGCGGGTTGATCTCGCCGCCGGTGCCGTTCTTTCCGGGGAACTTTCTCAACGCGGCCAACTTCGAACAAGCCTTTGGCGTGCCGCCGCTGGTCTTTCGTTCACTCATCGGCCTCACCTTAGCCATCGCCATCATTCGGGCGCTGGAAGTCTTTGAAGTAGAAACGGCGCGCATAATCGAACGGATGGAACAACAGCAAATCCTTGCCGCCGAGCGCGAGCGCATTGGCCGGGAACTGCACGATGGCGCAATCCAAACTGTGTACACCGCTGGCCTGCTGGTCGAGTCTGCGCACAAGCTGGTGCCGGCTGACGGCCCTGCCGCCGTCCGTTTGGAGAAAGCCGTTGCCGTGCTGAATGACGCCATTGGCGACCTGCGCCGGAACCTCGGCGAATTGCACGCTGCTCCTTCGGGCGAACTGCTCCCAGTGGCGCTCCACCGCCTGGCCGAGGACCCGCGCTTCCGCTCACTGGTTGATATATCCCTTAACCTTGATCTGGCCGACGCCGATTCACTCTCTCCCGTTCGCACCGACCACGTGCTGGCCATCGCCGGCGAAGCCCTTTCCAACGTCGTTCGGCACGCGCAGGCCCGCCGGGTCAGAATCAGCGCGCAGACCACCGACAGCCGCTTGACCATTCGCATCCAAGATGACGGGCGGGGGATCATGGGCGACTGGCAGGCGGGATACGGTCTCCGCAATATGCGGGATCGGGCACGCTTACTCGGCGGCCAGTTGGAAGTGACGAGCGCTAACGGCAAGGGCACGACCATCATCCTTGACATTCCCTGGAAGGACGAGCGATGAGCAAAACGCGGGTGCTACTCGTAGACGATCACGAAATCGTCCGGCTGGGACTGATGACCCTGATCAACGATCAGCCTGACCTGGAAGTGGTGGGCGAGGCCGGCACTGCCGCCGAGGCTGTGCGCGCCGTTGAGCGCTTGCGCCCCCGCGTGGTGCTGATGGATATCCGCATGCCCGGCGAGGGCGGCATTGAGGCGACGAGACAGATCACCGCCGGCTTCCCGGAAACCAAAGTCGTCATGCTCACCTCTTTCGCCGACGACGAATTGGTTGTGAAAGCGATTCGGGCGGGCGCAGTAGGCTACATCCTCAAACAAGTCGGCAACGAGGAGCTTCTGCGCGCCATTGCCGCCGCCGCGCGCGGCGAGGCCTTGCTTGACCCCTCCACCACCGCCCGCCTGCTCTCGCGCGTCCGCGAAGCCGAACGCAAAGCCGACGAGGACGCTTTCCGCGATCTCTCTGACCGGGAACTGGAAGTGCTGGCCGAAGTGGCGCGGGGCAAGACCAACGCCGAGATCGGCCAGATTTTGAATCTGAGCGAAAAGACGGCCCGTAACTACCTCAGCACCATCCTCGAAAAGCTCCATCTCGCCAATCGCATCGAACTGGCGACGTATGCTGTTGAACATCACTTGTTTGAAAGACTGGGCCGTGAATGACCCGCTGCGTCTGCCGCCGCCGACCAATAAAAAAGCCTCCCGAAGGCTGAGACCTTCGGGAGGCGTCTGTCCGGTATGAAGTACGATGTGGTTAGCCAGCCGCGAACAAGTCGAAGAAAGGCGGGAAGGTCATCAGCAGGCCGAGGCCGAGCAGGATCAGGGCAATCGTTGACGCCCGGGCGAAGTTCACTTCTTTGCCGCGAAAGATCAGGTGCAAAACAAGCCACGAGACGAAGAAGACGATCACGCCGACCAGCGATTTGCCTGTGAGCGGACCCGCCGGGTTCCACCAATTGAGGGAGTTCTTGAACGGTTCTGAGGCTTCGGCCAGCACTGTCATCAGACCGATAGTGGCGGAACCAAGACCCCCAGCGACGAGTGACGCCGCGACCGGGCCATTGGGCAGTTCTGTAGGTAGAGTTTGAGTAGCCATGATAGTGTCTCCTGAATATTCTGAGATGAGGCGGTGACTAGCGGACGGGCGCAACCTTGTTGATGAAGGCCCCGAACACACCGGCGATGGCGGCGGTGGCGAAGGCCGCGATGAAGAAGATCATCAACGCTCGGCGCTCGCCAACCTTCTTAGCCAGTGCCGGCCCGTAATACATTACGGCAAAGGCGACCACGGTGGCGGCGATGGGTGCGAGCCAGCCCACATGCTCTTTCCATTCCATGCCGAATTTGTGCCACTCAGCAGTGGCCGGATCAGCCAGCAAGATCGAGCGCGGGCTAGTGGGGTCTTTGACCCGATACCACGGATACACGATGAATGTGCCGGAGATTACGGTGGCCCAGGCGATGATGGCCATGCCCCACAACCCGGCCTTGAGCCGGAACATGCGTTCCTTGATGCCCTCGACGGTGACCCATTCTGGCCGGAGGCTGTACAACCCGGCTAACCCGCCGGCGAAAGCCAGCAGGAACGCCGCGCCGAACATCATGCCATGCAACACTGTCCAGCTTTCACGAATTGAGATTTCCATTTTGTAGTTCTCCTTTAGATATTGGATTTTGATTACGCTCACACTATAGGAGAATTAGCTGGAAGCGGTTAGGGGCAGGCGTCCCTATTTCGATAGGGACACTTGACCTCATTGATTAGGAAACCGCTCTAAACTGATACCAACGGGAGAAACTTCCATGTCAACGCTCACTACCGAGAAAGTCGCCGTCCCCCCAAAACGTAGCGCCGCCATTTTGGCTAACCGCCTGGTGCTAGGGTTTAGCCGACACTGGTTGCTTGCCATCACTATTCTGTTGGGCTTGTACGTTGGGTTGCCCTGGCTGGCGCCCGTGTTCATGCGCCTCGGTTGGACGGGTGCGGGTGAAGTCATTTATGCGATTTACTCCACCCAATGCCATCAACTGCCCCAGCGGTCATATTTCCTGTTCGGCCCCAAAACGATGTACGCCCTGCAAGAAGTTCAGGCCGCCTGGCAGAACACCAACAACCCGCTCATCCTGCGCCAGTTTGCCGGCAACGAGGCCCTGGGCTGGAAAGTGGCCTGGTCGGATCGAATGGTGTCCATGTACACCAGCATCTTCCTCGGCGGCCTGCTTTACT
>JACPWC010000022.1 GCA_016197225.1 Chloroflexota bacterium | reverse complement strand
GGTCCGGCGCTGGTGGAGCACTTTCAGCCGACGCTGAAAATTCTGGCCTCGTGGCGCGAACATCCCAACGCCTGGGTGCGGCGCGTGATTGGCGTGGGGGCGCACGTCTGGGCCAAACGCTCGCGCGGCGCGCCGGAACTGGAGCGCAAGGCCGGGCGGCTGTTGAAATTCCTTGAGCCAATGCTTGAAGAGCAGGAAATGGACGCCGTCAAAGGCATTGGTTGGGGGCTGAAGACGCTGGGCAAGTTTTATCCTGAGACAACAACGGCCTGGCTGGAAAAGCAAGTCGCCCAAAGACCAAATTATCGCGCTCTCATACTTCGCAAGGCGCTCACGTATCTTCCGGCCAAAGGACGGGCGCGCATTGCCCGAGCTGCCTCTCGTTGAGTTTCCAACCACCGAGTCCACAGAGAGCACAGAGCCTACAAAGAATCTCCGTGAACTCCGTGTTCTCTGTGGTGAATCCCTGACATGCCTCTCGAGTTTCACGAATACCGCGCCCGCAAAATCGTCAACGTCCACAAGCACGTGGACAATTGGTTCTGGACGAAGTACAGCGCCCATCCTTACATTGGTTGCCGCAGTGGGTGCGAGTTCTGCTACCTGCGCGGCGGCACTTACCTGGGCCGTCGTGACCCGGCCACCTTTGACACCCTCATTCAAGTGAAGACCAACGCCGTCGAGTTGTTGCGCCGCGAACTGGCCCGGCACGAGCGCGAGGTCATTTTGTGTGGCGACTGGCAACAGCCCGCCGAAGACCGCTACCGCCTCTCGCGGGCCATGCTCGAAGTCGTGCGCGACTTTTCCTTTCCGCTCTTCGTTGTCGAGCGCTCGCCCCTGCTCACCCGCGATCTCGATCTGCTGGCCGACATCCATCAACGCGCGCACGTCAGCGTCGTCATCAGCTTCAGCAATGTAGACCCGGCGCTCAAGCAGGCCTTCGAGCCGCGCAGTCCCGGCCTCAAGCGACGATTGGAAATGATGGCGGCTCTTGCTCAGGCCGGACTGTTGGTGGGCATGTCACTCATGCCTGTCATCCCGTTTTTGGGCGATGATGAGGGGCGACTCGAAGAAGCAGTTCGGATGACAAAAGATCACGGCGGAAGTTTCGTGCTGGTGGGCGGCATGACGATGGAAGGCGTTCAAGCAGAAAGGACGCTGGCCGCCGCCGCTCAACTCGATTCGGCCTCCGAAGGTCGTTGGCGAGAACTGTTTCACTGGACGGAAGGCGGCCAACCCGTTTACGGCCCGCCGCGCGCGTATCATGCCCGGTTGGGGAAGACGGTGCGCGAGTTGTGCATCAAACACGGTTTGAGAGATCGAATGCCGCGCACTATCATCCCCGGCCCACTGGCGGCCAACAAGCGGGTTGCCGAACAACTTCATCTCAGAACTTATGATCTCGAGTTGGAGCAGGCCGACGAGACTCGCATCTGGGCCTATCGTAAGGCGGCCTGGCTGGTGGATGAGATGAAGGACGACATTGGCGAACTGTATCGTGGCCGGGGTGAGCCGGGCTTGAGGCAATTGCCCGGCGTTGGTCGAAGCCTGGCGGGCGAAATCGCCGCCTGGTTACGAGAAACGCAGAGACGACCCGCCTGACCGTAGCGGCGGGCATCGTCTCAGTTCGATAGAATGAGTCTCACCTTTACGCACTCAGGAGCCAACCTTGACTACCTCACCCCAACCCGAATTGCGACAAGCCGAGATCATCATGGCCCTCTCGTTGGCTACCGACCTCGGCACTGGCCGCCCGATGGAATGGGCGATGCGTTCCGCCCTGCTCGGCGTGCGGTTGGGCGAGGCGTTGGGTTTGGACGAAGCGGAATTGCGCGATGTGTATTACTGCGCCCTGCTGATGTACATCGGTTGCACTTCGGAAATCGGGCTGGCCCTGCAACTGTTTGGCGACGACCCCCAGGCTGGCATAGCCGCGGTGGACTTGATCAACAAGAGCGACCCCCGGCAGATGCTGGCGTGGATGCTCAAGTATCTCGGCGCGGGCCAGCCACTGGCGGAACGCCTGCGCACCTTCGCGAACATCGGCTCGGCCATGACCACCTACAAACTCGGCCACTGTGAAGTGGCGCAACGCCTGGCCGAGCGCTTGAGCCTTGAGCTGTCCATTCAGACGGCGCTAACGCAGTTGGGCGAACAGTGGGATGGGCAGGGCGAGCCGCACAAATTGAAGGGTGAGGAAATTGCGCGCCCAATGCGAGTGGCGTTGCTGGTGCGCGACCTCGAAGCGCACCTGAACACGCACGGCGTTGAGGCGGCGGTGGCGGTGGCCCGCCAGCGCTCCGGCAACATTCACGATCCGCACATCGTCAGCCGGTTTTGCGAGCTGGCCCCGCAGTTGTGCGCGACGCTGGCGCAAGATGCAAACTGGGACACCCTGCTTGCCATTGAACCCCGGCCACACCTTTACTCCACCGAAGAGTTTGACAATGCCACGCTGGTGATGGCCGACTTCATTGACTTGATCGCGCCCGCCTTCACCGGTCACTCGCGCAACGTGGCGGCCCTGGCCGAATCGTCGGCCCGGCCCTACGGCCTGCCGGAGTCCGACGTGAAGTCGCTCTGGCGGGCGGCGCTCCTGCATGACCTCGGCAAAATTGCTGTGCCGATGGGGCTGTGGTCCAAACCCGTTCCGTTGAGTCAGAGCGAGTGGGAACGGGTACGGCTGCACCCTTACTACACCGAGCGCATTCTCGCCCGCCCGACGCAGTTGGCGCAATTGGGCGCGGTGGCGGCTCTGCATCACGAGGCGCTGGATGGTTCCGGCTATCACCGGCGAGTGCGAGCGGAGGGCCTCTCCCCCGCCGCGCGATTGCTGGCCGCCGCTAATTTCTATCAGGCCCGCATCGAGCCGCGCCCGCATCGCGAAGCCCAGTTGCCGGATAGCGTCGCGCAGGCCATGCGCCAGGAAGTGCGCGCCGGGCGGCTGGATGGTGAGGCGGTGAACTGTGTCCTGCAGGCCGCCGGACACCGCACTACTCCTGTGCGGCGCGAGCGCGTGGCCGGGCTGAGCGAGCGCGAGATCGAAGTCCTGCGTTTGCTGGCGCGGGGCTACTCCAATCGTCAAATGGCGCAAACGCTTGGGATCACGGAAAAGACGGCGGGCAACCACGTCGTGCATATCTACGAAAAAATCGGTTGCTCCACCCGGTCGGCGGTCACCTTGTTTGCCATGCAACATCACCTGCTCGGTGAGCCGGGCTGAAAAGAATGAGGTGAACACCTCATGACAGGGGAGGCGAAATTTTCTATCATGTCAGTCATAATCCAACCACTCAAGGAGATGACAATCATGAAAGCGAATTCCACCACCCATCAAGCAGTGAAAGCGGCTCTGGACAATTGGGCCGACAGCTACGCCAAGCGCGACATCAAGCGCCTGCTGGCCGGCGTTGCCCCGGACCCGGATGTGCTCATGTACGGCACCGGCGCCGACGAGAAGCGCATTGGTCTGGCGGGCATTCAAACCCAGGCCGAACGCGACTGGGCTCAAACCGACGCGGCGGCGTTCATTTTTCACGACCCCGCGATTTCCGCCGCCGGTTCGGTCGCCTGGGCGTCTGCCGATGCCACCTTCAAAGTGGAAGCCAGCGGGCAACAGATGGCTTTCCCGGCCCGGTTCACCGGCGTATTTGAAAAGCGCGAGGATCAGTGGCTGGTGGTGCAGGCGCACTTCTCACTGCCCGCACCCGATCAAGCTGAGAGCCAATCATTCCCTGCGTAGTCATCGCACAATAAGTCAATCATGGAGGTTAACATGTCAACATCTCAACTTTCGCGCTGGAGTGGTTTGGCCCTAATCATCGGCGGCCTGATTCTAGGCATCGCCACCGTCATTCATCCCGATGATGCTAATGATCCCGGCGCAGTGACCACATCCTACTGGACTATGTTGCACATTGTGTTATTGATCGGCAATGTGATTGCCATACCAGGTTTGCTTGGTTTATACGTTCACGTCGCCAAACGCGCTGGCTGGCTGGGCCTCATCGGGTTTCTGCTCAATTGGCTAGGGATACTGCTCTTCCTGCCATTATTCTTCTTCGAGGCTTTTGTCTTGCCACCCATTGCCGCCGATCAGGCTGGGGTAGCGTTGCTCGATCCGGCCGGGCCGCTCTTTAGTGGAGCGCTCGGCGTCTACTTCCTGGCCTTTGCCATCATCTTCGCCGTCGGGCAGGTGTTGTTCGGCGCGGCGCTCAGTCGGGCGAGTGTGCCCAATCGCTGGGTCGGCTGGCTCTTCATCCTTGTTGCCCCTGGGCCGTTTGTGCCGCCCTTGCCGCACATCGTCTTACAGGCCACTGGCCTGGCCCTCATCATCACCTACGTGCTTTGCGGCTACGCGGTCTGGCGTGGGCAGGAGACCGAACCAGCGCAGTCGCGGCTGGCAGCAGCCTGAATCAATTGGCGATTTCTTGCTCGCGTCCGATGAGGGGCGCGAGACGGACAAGGGGCGATGATACGCGCAGAAAACAAAACGGCCCGGTGGAGCGTTATCCATCGGGCCGAAGCGTATTAGCGACACAACGTCACGATGCAAGACAATCGCAACTGAGCAGGCACGAGGCCATCAATATTTCCATCGGGTGGCCGAGGCCGAGGTCGGAGGCAAAGGAGAGGGCGACGGCGAATTCGGCGAGGCGGAGTTGGGAGGCGGACATCGCCGCTCATTATACTCACCCGACTTAAAGCGGCCCGACGACTGCCGGGCCACTAGTCGGGCTGAGGGGGAGGTAAGGCCATGCCGCTTACGGCGTGGAATCACACCTAATTGCATCATCATTCCTATGGCGTCGAGCTGTCCCCACTCGGCGCCGGGCAGTGGCGGCACAGGGAATTCGTATTCGCCGGAAAGATGAAGTGAAGCGCGGCTCGTTATCAGAATCTTCAAATCGGGGCAGGCGGCTAACATCTCCCTCAACTGCGGCGCGGCGGCGGTGATTTGCTCAAAGTTATCCAGCACCAGCAATCGCTCCCCCGAAAGAAAGACCGTCAGTTGTTCAAGCAGTGGACGCTCGCCCATTGGCCGCACGCCAAGCGTTTGGGCGATGGTGGGGAACACGAGCGCGGGGTCGGTGATGGCGGCGAGGGAGATGAAGTAGACGCCATCGGCGAAACCCTCCGACAGGTCAGCCGCCACTTGCAGGGCGAGGCGAGTCTTGCCCACGCCCCCGGGGCCAGTGAGGGTGACGAGTCGCACCTCATCGCGCAGAATCAATTGCCGGAGCGCGGCGCGTTCGTGTTCGCGGCCAATGAGCGGGGTGGGCGGTGCGTAGAGCGCCATCGCATGGAATTATACGGCAGGCGCACACGAAATAAAACAATCGCTCGTCGCCGAAGGGGTTGCGACGAGCGATGGCGAAGCAGCTCTTAGCCCCGTTCTTAACTCACCGCCCTCGCAGACACAACGGGCGCGGCAGATGTTGCGCTTGACCACAATGCTAACCCGATCCCGCTCAACCCAATCGCATACAGCACGCTGACGACGATTTGACCTGCCCATGGCATTGGGCCGATGGGTTGAGGCGGAGTGGAGAAGACGAGGGCGGTGAGGATGACTAGCACCCCCGCCCAGCGTGGGGACATGCCTGTGCGGAGTGCGGCGATGCTCATCAGTTGGATAAGTTACGCATACACCCGCATCGGATGACGGGCGAAGAAACCGGCCAGCGCCTCAGCCACCGCGCGCGGGTTCATGATCTGAAGCAGGTGGCGTTCAATCGGCAGAAAGGCGGTTTCGATCTGCGGCATCCAAGCCTGCAACAAGTCGTGAGTCTTTTGGAAGCCGGGCCAGTTCGGTTCGGGGCGATAAGCCGAGAGCACGGGCTGTGTGATGCGTGCGGCCTCAGCAGGTGTGAAGGTCCACTGCTGAATGTTGGGCGCTTCCACTTGAAAGACCACATCGGCATCGCGCGCCGCCTGCTCGAACCAGTCCGGTAGGGCGCGATCAGCAATCTCTCGGTAGCCTGGCCCGAAGGCGCCGCTGAGCCAGGTGTCCACCGCCCCAGCCTTATCGCCCGCGCCGAATTGGGCGAACGCCTTACCCGCTGCTTCCATAAACAGTTGCGCCACCGCCGGGTCGGCCAGCGCCGCCGGGATAGAGGGTTCGAGCAATGCCAGCGACTGCACCGCGTCGGGCGCGTCGAGTGCGAGTTGCAATGCAATCACGCCGCCATACGAATGGCCGACGACGTGCGCGCGCTCAATGCCGAGATGCCGAAGGAGAGCGCGGGCATCGGCGGCCTGCTCGGCCACACTCATCGGGCCGGAGGCGCGGTCACTCTGGCCGTAGCCGAGGCGGTGATAGTTGATGAGACGATAGCGTGAGGTGATTTCGGCGTCGTTCATCAGCGGCGCGAATGCATCGGCGACGAAGCCGCAGTGCATAAGCAGAACCGGCTCTGCCGAGCCGCGCGCCTCATAAGCCAGTGATTTGTTGTTGATGTTAGTTGTGTTCATGGTTATCCTCCAACGTAAATGTTGAGGACAGTGTAAGGCAACGCGCCCCGGCGCGCATCGTTAGACCTAACTATTTTGACGAACGGCTTTGGCAGCGGACGCTTCGCGAAACGGATATAACAGATGGAGTCGCTCAAGCGATGCCATCCGTTACACGCGAAGCGGCTGCAAAATCCGTCGCCAATACTTACGCGAGGCCGTTTTCCACCGCGAAGCGCACGGCGGTGGTGCGCGAGGTCACGCCCAGCTTGCCGTAGATGTTGCGCAGGTGGGCGTTGATGGTGGTGGGGCTGACGACCAACTTCTCGGCGATTTGGGCATTGGTGAGACCGGTAGCCAGCAGGCGCAGGACTTCGACTTCGCGGGTGGTGAGGCCATCGGGCGCGGCGGGTGAGGCCGCCGAGGTCGTGGGTGGCGGCGTCAACGTGAGGGCCTGATGCGGCCCCAGCTGCCGACCTTCGGCCCAGGCGCGCGCGAACGTCGCTGCATCCGCTTGCGTGCGGGCAAGAGCGAGGCTGCGCTCATACAGCGCGCGGCGCGCGACGGGCAGGGGACATTGAATCGCCTCCCGCAACGCCTCCGCCGCGCCGAACAGCCGCGCCGCGTGTTCGGGATGGCGCTCAGCCGCCGCCACCGCCGCAAACTCTTCGAGGCTGAGGGCCATAAACCAGCGGTCGCCGATTTCGTTCAACACCATCAGCGACTCCTCAACCAGCGAACGGGCCAGCACCACGTTGCGACGGTCGAGTTCAATATCGGTCAGGCCGATGAGGGCCATCGTCATACTGCGTTTGTCGTCTAGGCGGCGCAACTGGGCCAATGACTGTTCGAGCAAGGGCTGGGCGGCGGCGAATTTTCCCTCGCTCACATAAATGAACCCCAACGCAAATTGCATGAAGGCGATGCCGCGCGGGTCGCCCAGTTCTTTGTAAATCGCCAATCCTTCCGAGCCAAGCGTATTGGCCGTCGCGTAATCGCCCTTGAGCCAGGCCGCGAAGCTGTTGAAGTTGAGGGCGTTCGCCAGCCCGGCGCGGTCGCCGATGGCGCGCGAGATGGCGACGATTTCGCCGCACTGTGCCAGCGCCGAGTCGTAATCTCCGCGAAAGGCCTGAGCAAAGCCCAACCCATTCAACGCGGCGGCGATACCGGGCGGGATGTTCAACTGACGGAACAGCCGCAAACTTTCCTGGCCCGCTTCAATCGCGGACACATAATCAGCCTGATAAATCGCCAGCACGCACGCGCCGCCTATCGCTTTGGCGCGTGCCACTATCGTCATGGGGCTGGTCGTCTGACTCAACGCCTCGGCCAGCCAACGGCGGCCTTCGGTGATGTAGCCGCGCACAAACCACAACTGCCACAGCGCCGCACAGAGTCGCACCGCTAAGTCGGCCTCGTGCGCCAACGACCAGCGCAGTGCGGCGCGATAGTTATTGTTGTCCTGCTCCAGCCGATTGAGCCACAGACCCTGCTCAGGCCCAAAGAGTTTTGGCTCGGTGGATTCAGCCAGTTGCAGGAAGAAGGCACAGTGCGCGCGTTGCGCGTCTTCGGTTTCACCACTGGCTTCGAGTTGTTCGCGCGCAAACTCACGAATCGTTTCAAGCATCGTCAGGCGGGCCTCAATGGCACGCAACAGACTCTTGTCCACAAGCGACTCGATTCGGTTCAACATTTCAACGGGCTGGCCGCCGCCCACGGCGCTGGCGGCCTCCACCGAGCACCCGCCGACGAAAACCGACAAACGCTGGAACAGCCGTTTTTCGTTCTCGTCCAACAGCGCGTAACTCCATTGAATCGCATTGTGCAACGATTGATGACGCTCCGGTACGTCGCGCGCGCCGCTGGTGAGGAGTTGCAGGCTTTGGTCGAGCCAAGCCCGCATGGCTTGAGGCGGCAACACCTTGATGCGGGCGGCGGCGAGTTCGAGCGCCAGCGGCAAGCCGTCGAGCCGGGCGCAGATTTCGGCGATGGCCGGGGCATTGGCGTCGTCGAGCCGCAGATCAGGCTTGAGGGCCAGGGCGCGGGTGAGAAACAACTGTACTGAAGGGAAAGACTGGAGATTAGAGATTGGAGAATTGAGGGTGGGGATTGGGAGCGGCGGGACGGCGAATTCGTGCTCACCCGTCAGCCGCAACAGCGAACGACTCGTCACCAACACTTTCAACTCGGGGCAAGCAATTAACAGTTCGGCGAGATGTGGCGCGGCGGCGAGGACTTGCTCGAAGTTATCGAGCACCAACAATTGTTGACCGAATAGATGCAGTTTCAGTCGTTCGAGTGGTGCGGCCTCACCCGATTGCCACAGGCCCAAACTCTGGGCGACGGTGGGCATGACAAGCGTGGGGTCGGTGATGGCGGCGAGTGAAACAAAATAAACGCCGTCGGGAAAGTCGCTGGCGAGGTCAACCGCGGCTCGCAGAGCCAGCCGAGTCTTGCCCACGCCCCCGGGGCCGGTGAGGGTGACCAGCCTCACTTCATCACGCCTCAAAAGGGCGCGTAACGCGGCGATTTCTTGCTCGCGTCCGATGAGGGGCGTGGGCGGGGTGGGGAGGCCGGAAGGCATAGCCGGATTATACGCCCGGCCTCGGCGCGCTACGCAAAAACAAAATCGCCCGAGGGAATATGGCCCATCGGGCGATTGCATTGAGGGGTATCGGCTGTCTTTAGCGCCACAGCGTCACGATGCTCACCATGACAATTTGCTGAAGCAGAAACAGCCCGCTGTTCATCAACCAAATGCCGACCGGCTGTTGCGCATGAATGGGCGGCCAACTGCTCACGACCGCGCCAACGCCGAGGCCCAGAATTGCGCCGAGGGTGATGGCGGTGGCGATGTCAGTTGTCCCGGTCAGGTTTGCCACCACCGCCAGTGCGAAGGCATTGACGAGAAAGCCGACGAACCACAGCCCGGCCTTCGCCGGCATGTTGGCCGCCAATTGTGTGTCGGAGAGGCCGGTGTAGCGTTTGGTCAGCGTTGCCCAGCGCAGACCAAAGACGGGCGGCATGTACCACACAAAAGCGAGGGCAAAGGCGGCAATGGCGGCGACGAGAATGGCGAGATAGTTGAGTTGGGTAAACATGAGCGTCTCCTGTGTTTGAAGTTGCGCTCACTATAGGGCAAAGGAGAAGCCGCCACATGAGGCGAATGCCCTATCTTTACCCCCACCCCGGCCCTCCCCCATTGAAGCAATACCAATGGGGGAGGGTGGGTTAAACCAACGAGTGTTGCATCGCAAAATACGTCGCCGCGGCGCGGGTGGAGACGCCGATTTTGCTGTAGATGTTCTGGAGGTGGTTGCCGACAGTTTTTGGGGAGACCGTCAACTGTTGGGCAATGTCCCGATTCGAGAGGCCGCGCGCCACGAGGCGGAGGACTTCAATCTCGCGCTCAGTCAGGTCGGCTACGCGCTGGCGGCGGACTTCGGGGGTGGCGTGTCCGGCGGCGGCCAGCACCGCGTTGACGGCGTCCCCGTCGAAGCCGCCTGCCCGCACTTCGCGTTTCAGTTCAGCGGCGGCCTGCTCGGGTGTGAACGCGGCGCGATGAGGCCGGGTCTCGATCATGGCTTGATAGACATCGGCGGCGGACAGAATCCGCATGGCGGGTGTGAGCATGGCGGCGGGCAGATTGCGGTGGTAGCCGGAGCCATCAAGCCGTTCGCGGTTTGAAGCGGCAATGAGACCCCATTCGGTCAGGACTTGGGGTTGAGACAGAATGCGTTGCGTGTAATATGGATGCAGTCGCACCCGCTCCCATTCGGTGACGGCGAGCGGGCCGGGCTTGCACCAAATGCCGGACGAGACTCCGACGCGGCCCACGTCGGCGTGCGCGGCGGCTTCCAGTTGTGAGTCGGCCAGCAGTGCGCGCGGCCCCGGCTCGGCGGCGAGAACTTCTTCACGGATAGTGGGCGAGCCGAGGCGCGAGCGCTCGATGAGATGCTCGGCGCTGGCGCAGAAGCGTTCGGCAATCGCTGGGTCGAGAGTCGCCCCACCGCGCTGGCGGATGGTTTCGACGACGGCTTTGGGATTGAGGAAGTGATGGGCGTAGATGGCTTCTTCAGCCACTTGAAGCAGGCGCACTGTGCGCGGGATCGCTTCGCCTTTGAGTTTGCCGGGGATGCCGCTTCCATTCCAGGCTTCGTTGCACACTAAAAGATTCTGTTGCAATCGCTGGTCGAGATTCAATCGCGCGGCGAAGAGTTGGGCGACTTCGCAATGAGCGAGGATGGCTTGCATGAAGCCGGGCAGAACTTCGGGCAGGGCAGTGACTCGTTTGACCAACGGTTGCTCGGCCAATACGTTGCGCCACATGAAGCCCAGCAGAGTCCAGGGTTTGGTCGGGTCAACATTGGAGAGGAAGCCGGGCGACACGGCCAGGTCGTTGCCGAAGAATGATGCGGCTTTGGGGGCATCCGCCGTGCAACCGGCGTGGCGGAAGAGGGCAAGGTAATACACCTCGCGCAGTTCGTCGTCGCCCAAGCCCAGCAATTCGCCCAATCGCAAACTGAGCAGGCACGAGGCCAGCACCATCTCCATCGGGTGGCCGAGGCCGAGGTCGGAGGCGAGGGAGAGGGCGACGGCGAATTCGGCGAGGCGAAGAGGCGGCATGCTGCCGATTATACTCACGCAACTCAAAACGGCTCGAGTTGATTCGGGCCGTTGATTTGGTGCGCAATGTGAGTCACAACCATTATACTGGTGAGGGAGCGCGCCCTCCGACCGCTGAGGCTTCCAGAATGCGCTTCAGTTTGGCAAAGCCTTTGCGATAAGTCTGCTGAAAGTTCATCGCGATTAACGGCTCCATCAACTTCGTCAATCCATCCGGTCGCCAATCAATGATGACCAGCGACACGTAACATCCATCGCCGTCTGGTTCGTACGTCCATCGTCCGGCCACCGGGAACAGACCCTGCACGTAGCGTTCGGCGTAAACCAGGTTGAGCGGGTCGTATTCGGCTACCTCATTAACCCATATCATTCGCCCTCCCAGCGGCGCTCTAAATTCGACCATGATGCGCGTTCCGACGCGCAGTGGACTGGGTGGCTCGAGTTGAACGCGGTTGACATCCTCCAGCCATTCCGGCAGATGTCGGAGGTCAGTCATGTAAGCATAGACTTCGTCAACGAGGCGGTTGATGTGAACGCGCACGGGTTTGGGCGGCACGGCACACCTCCTAAGACGCCTGCGGCGCAGGGATGGCGCCGAGTTGTTGCATCATGCCGAGCGTGTCGCCGAGCACCCACTCTTCGACAATCTCGTCACCCATTACCCGGTCAAGGCTGGTAATAGTGATGGCGAACGATTTGCCGGTGGCTGGGATGCCCATGAAGGCGTTGAGATGGGTGCCGCGCGCCGTGGCCCGCGTGAAGACTTTGTCACCTTCGGCAATCTGGTCTTCGATGGTGTGATGCAAGTCAGGGAATGCGGCATAGAACATTTTCGTCATCTGAACATGACCGTCGAGATTGAGTGGCATAGGCATGGTCGTGAAATGCGCAGCGTAGTTCGGGCCGAACAATTCGGCGGGGAGGTCGCCCTGGCGATGGTCGCTTTCTTCAAAGAGGCGGCGGACGAGGGCTTTGTTGGCTTCGAGGGACATAAGGCATCTCCTGGTGTCAGTGAGGTTTAGCCAACAGTATACGGAGACTTACCGCCGGGCGCATGAGGGGTTTCCCTCATTTCAGTCATTCAGGTCGAGCAGATGATTCTGGACGGCAAAGAGCGTGGCCCCGGCGCGGCCCTTGACACCAATTTTCCGTAAACATTGTAGATGTGGTTTTCGGCGGTTTTTTCAGTGATGGTCAGTTGGCGGGCAATTTGTTTGGTGGAGTGACCGCGCGCGATGAGGCGCAGGATTTCGATTTCGCGTGGGGTCAGGTTGGATGGGGCGCGGCGCAGGCGGGCGGCGCGATGGCCGGCCGCGCTGAGGACGGCGTCCACTGTTTGCGGGTCGAACTTACCGATTGTGGAGTCGCGACGCAGTTCGGTGGCGGCGGCAGCGTGTGAAAGTGCGGGGCGATGCGGGCGCGCCTCAGTCATCGCACAATAGCCATCAGCGGCGGCGAGCAGGCGGGCCAGGGGAGTCAACATCGAGGCGGGCAAGCGGCGATGATAGCCTGAGCCGTCAAGTCGTTCGTGATGGAGCGCGGCCAATGTCCCTAACGGTTCGAGGGCGCGCGAGTGCGACAGCACGCGCTCGGTGAAATACGGATGCAGGCGCACCTGTTCCCACTCGCTCGCGGTGAGCGGCCCCGGCTTCTCCCAGATGCCGGCCGTCACGCCCACCCGTCCGATGTCATGCAACCAGCCCGCCCGTCGAATGGTCACCACATCTGCCTCCGGCAAGCCGTACGCTTTGGCCGCGTCCGCCGCTATCTTCGCCACTCGGCGCGAATGGCCGACGAGGTAGTGTGACTTCAAATCGGTGAAGTCGGCGATGGCTTGAGCGGCCATATCAAATTGTTCGTCGGTGAGCCAGGCCGATTGGCCTGGTTCGGCGGCGAGTACGACCTCCCACACTGAGTCGGTTTCCAACGACTCGCACAGGTCAGGAGCATGGCGACAGAAGGCCTCCGCCAGCGTTGGGTCAAAGTGACGGCCCGACCGTTGGCGCACCATCGTCACGGCGGCGTCAATTCCGCTTAGGTGATAAAACGTGGCCGCGTCGCGGGCGAGATAAGCGATGCGGGCGGCGAGGGTTAGGTCTTCACCTTGAACTTTGTCCGGCAGTCCCTTGCCGTCCCATCGCTCAAAGGTTTGCGACAGGCCGCGCTTGAAGTTCGAGGCAAAGCCCATCATCCCGGCGAGGCGCTCGGCCACTTCGTTTTGGGCGACGCAGGTAGTGTGAGCAGTCTCTGAACCGACGGCCAGCATGTTGGCCATGAGGCGTAATCGTTCGGCTAGTGGTTTAGTCTTGCCCACGTTGCGGAGCACAAAGCTAAGCGTCTGCGCCGGGTCGTCGAGGTCAATCGTCATCCCCTCGGCGACGACAGTTTCATCGCCCATTCGCCTGGCATCAGCGGGCGCTGTGGCCGTACACCCAATGTGGCGTAAGAGGGAAAGGTAATAGACCTCGCGCTGTTCATCATCACTTAGGCCGATGGCTTTAGCCAGATTCAGGCCGAGCAGGGTGCACTTCATCACCCATTCAATCGGTTGGCCGTTGCCCAGGTCAATGGCCAGCGAGAGGGAGGCCATGAGTTCGGCGAGGCGGAGTTGCGGAGCGGACATCGCCACTCATTATACTTACGCGAACAAAAAGCGGCCCGACGATCGTCGGGCCGCTTTTGGCTGTGAAGGGAATTACGCCGTTTGCGGCGCGGGCATGACGCCCAACTGTTGCATCAATTCCATCGCGTCGAACAGCGCCCAATGCTCGGCAATCTTGTCGTCCACGTAACGATCAATGACGACGCCGTTTACGTCAATGATGCGGTTCGTGGCCGGGATGCCCTGAAAGTCGGCGCGGTGCGTGCCGCTGAAGCTCAGGCGGGTCGCTACACGGTCGTTCTCGGCGATCTGATCTTGGATGGTCACGCGCAGATCTGGGAAGGCCGTGGCAAACATCTGCCCGATTTGGATGAAGGCTTCGGCATTCAACGGGCCGGGCGCGCCGGGTTGATAGGTGACGAAGCCGGGGGCCAGCAGGCGGGCGCATTCATCCCAGTGGCGGTTGTTGAATTCTTCTTGAAAGCGGCGGGAGGTGGTTTTGTTGGATTCGGTGGACATGGAGGAGATTCCTTTCGGGAGTTTGAAGCTTTGAGAATTGGAGGATTGGAGATTGTTACTTGACCATCTGCGGTTGCATGGCCGCGCGGGCTTCGCCCTTTTGCGCCCAGAGCGCGTAGCCGAGCCAGGCATACGCAATGCCCATGAGCACGCCGCCGATGATTTTGACGAAGTAGATGCCGGGGACAAAAGCGCCCACGTTGAGAACCACGTTGCCGACGATCAACAGCAGTCCCCCCCAACGCGGGAGAACCCCGACGCGCATGGTAGTGTACCCCGTCAGAATACTGCCCAAGTCCCAAACGACGAGCGCCACGAGCACGAGGACGAGATACACACCGAGTGGGCCTGCCGGATCAAAAAGCTCAAAAGGCGGGGTGGGCGTCGCCTGTTGCGCGGCCAGATAGGGGTAGAAGAGCGCTTCGTCAATCGCGCCACCCACCCAATAGGCGTTCGCCAGCAGGGCGGCGATGAATCCGATCAGCCCAAGCCTGCCGACTTGCTCTGCTTGCGCCAGGTAGAGTCCCACAAGGCCGACGACCACGAGCAAATGATGAACGGTGACTGCGTAATGCACGACCGCCCAAAGCGGGTTGAGGGCCGCGCCCGGATCACTCTCGGCAGGGTGAAGCGGCTGGAAGATGATGTAGATCAGCCCCGCTATGATGAGCGCCAGCCCGCTCCAGCGAATGAGGGTTTGTGATGACATGAGACTGTTCTCCTTTGGGTGATGAAGTTGGAGACAGTCTATGCCAAGCGCGAAGCGCCCACATCGGGCGAACGCCCTATTTGAATCAAAAAGACCTTCCGGGCCGCCTGCGGGAAACCCTGAAGGTCTACACCACGTTTTTAGGGAACTGCTCACGCAGGCGCTCTGCCCAGGCGCGGAAACGCCCGCGTTCGTCGCTCGCCAGGCGCGCTTCGGCGCGGGTGAGGACGTCGTCCGCCGAGGCTGGCTCGCCCCGCTCAAGGTGAAGTTCGGTCAGCCAGAGATCAATCTGTGTTTGCTGGTGGGAGTTGGGAACTGAGGCGCGCGCTTCAGTCAACAGAGTCAGCGCGCGATCAAGGTCGCCGCGCCCACGGGCCGCAAGGCCGAGGTTGGCGCGGTAGGTGGCGACCATCTCCGGGTTGGCATGCCGCTCAGCCTCAGTCCGCCCGCGCCGAAACCAGTCTTCGGCAACATCCCACTGCTTCTCAGCCAATGCAATTTCACCGCGCGTGCTGTACAGCCATTGATGCGTCACGGCCAGCTCACGCTCGTCGGCCAGCTTCAGACCGGACTGGATGTGCCGGTGCGCGGCGGGCAGGTCGCCGAGCAGGGCGGCATGATAGGCCGCGTTGTTGTGGGCCATGATTGGTTCCGTTTCTAAAAATGCCAGCACGCGCTCGCCCCACTGGATCACCTCGGCAAAATGACCGGCGCGTAACAGGGCGTCGCAAAGCGCGATGCAAGCCTGCGCCGCACCGCGCGCATCGCCGCGAGATTCAAATGCGCGCTGGGCCGACTCTAGCACCGTGCACCCTTCGGCCAGATCGCCTTTACGATACAGCGCGCGGCCCAGCCCCAGTTCACGTACGGGCGTCGGCTCAAAGGCCAATGCGCGGCGATAGAAGTCAACGGCCTCTGCCGTGGCCGCCAACGTCAGCGCGTGAGCGGCAGCCATCTCGGCAAAGTGGGCGGCGCGCGGCGGGTTATCAGCCTGAGCGTAGCAGGCGGCGAGGCGTCCGGCGACCGAGGGCAGGCGGCCCGTATAGGTGATCTCCAACGCCTGCGCCGCGCGGCGATACAGGAAGACGCGCCGCGCTCCGCTCAACCCCTCGCGTACTACCGCCGCCACAAGCGGATGGGCGAAGGTGTATCTTGATTGATGCTCAGTGATCACGCCCGCGCGCAAGAGCGCGTCGAGGGCATCGAGCGTTTCTTCTTCGCCGCGCCCGCTAGCCCGGCGCAGGGTAGCGAAATCAAAATCTGGCTCGAGCACAGCAGCGGTCTGGGCCACCTGTCGGGCCGTGTCGGGCTGGCGGTGGAGGCGGGCGCGCACCAGTTCGGCCAGAGAGTGCGGTAAACCATCGGTGGCGGCCCGGCACAACTCAATCAGAAAGTACGGATTGCCCGCGCTTTGAGTCAGTACGCGCTGAACGAATGCCTCCCCCTGAGTCGGTTCGGCGACGAGGGCAGTGATGAGCGTCTCGGACTCGTCGTGCGTCAGGCGGGCCAATGGCAGGCGGCGGGCGATGAACTCGCGGCCCCGGTCGGCGGCGAACTGCATGAGCGAGGGGGGCGCATCTTCTGGCCGATAGGTGGCGACGAGCAATAGAGCCTCGCTGTGCAGGCGATGGGCGAGGTAGCCCAGCCAGTCCAGCGTGGCGCGGTCGGCCCAGTGCAAATCGTCCATGAACAACACGAGCGGGCGGGCCTTAAGCGCGAGCAGGCATTGGGTGAAGGCTTCGAAGATGCGGCGGCGCTCTTCGTCCGGCGGGAGCGCGGCGGACGCGGGCAAGTCAGGCAAAGCAGTGCGCAAGTCAGGAAGCAGGCGCGCAACCTCGGCCAGCCATAAGGCGGGCACAGGCGAGGGCGGCGTGAACAGCCGGCGGGCGTAGGCGCCGCGCGAGAACAACTCGGTGAGCGGCGCGAAGGGCAGGGTCTGAGTCGCTTCGAGACAGCGCATCTCCAGCACAACACAATCGAGCGGGAGGCCGAGCGACCACTCGCGCCACAGCCGCGATTTGCCAATCCCCAACTCGCCCGTGAGCAGGACGAGGCGCGCCCGACCGGAGGCGGCGGCTTCCAATTCTTCATCCAGCGCCACTTTCTCAGTTTCGCGGCCCACGAACGGCGGGTGCGCTGGCTCGATGGGCGCAGAGCGCGGCTTGGTTTGCCTCTGCGGGGTGGACGGCAAATCGTCCCGCGCGATGGCCTCACGCAGTGCTTTCGTTTCGGCCAGCGGCTCCACGCCCAACTCGCGTTCGAGGATGGCGCGCAATGAGTCGTACTGGCGCAGGGCTTCGGGCCGTTGGCCCAAACGCGCGTGCGCTTCCATCAACGCGCAGTGCATCGGCTCTTGCAGGTTGTCGTGCGCCAACGCGCGGTGGGCAAGTTCCAACGCCTCCGGCCAATTTCCGGTTGCCCGACTCTGTTCTATCGCCGCCGCCAGCAAGCGCAGATACAGTTGTCCAAATCGCTCGCGTTCAGCCGTCAGCCAGATTTCAAAGTCGGGGGCATCGGCCAGGGAGAGGGTATCGAGGAGGAGGCCATGATAGAGAGAAATTAGGGGTTGGGGGTTTGGGATTAACGGTTGGGGGATGGACTCAAATTCGTGCGCGTCCACCCAGGCGGATCGGGAGAGAGCGAGGCGGTCATCAGTCGTGAGCAGAGCATCTTCCCCCAATACTTTGCGGATGGACCACAAGGTGTTACGGAGATTTTTGCGCGCGGCGTCGCCGGGGCTTTCAGGCCAGAGCAGGGCGAGGAGATGCTCGCGGGCGTGCGAGACGCGAGTAAGGGCGAGGTAGGCGAGCAGGGCGATGGCTTTGGCCGAGGTCAACTCGACTGTATGTCCATCGCGCTCAAATCGAGGTTCGCCTAGAAGAAAAATCCGCAACGCCGACATGCCCCTATTATAGGAGCATGGGGCGTTGCGGGCTACGGCGGCACGAGTGAGGGCCTCAGGCCTCGTCGAGGAACAGCACTTCGGGCCGGCCGCTCACGCCCGCGCGCTGCATGGCCTCACGCAGTTCGGGAGCCTGCGCGTAACGGCGCGCGCTGTCTGCGTCCGGGAACTCGGTGAGGATGATGATCTCGTTGGGGTTGGCAGCGTCGCGCAACACACGCCAGCCGGTGGCGCCGTGGGTATTGCGCGCCGCGCCCATTTCATCGAACACGGGCCGCCACTTGGCATAGTCTTCAACTTTGTGATGAACGAATAGGGTGGACATGGTGGTTTCTCCTTTTGAATGACGAAGTTGTTATTTGGCCTCATATTAGCAAAAGGGTGTCCTCGGGAGTGTCCTCAGGGCAGTTGTATGATGGCCCACTATTTCCTCCTCCGCCCTTGTTGATCGGCCATCGCCGCCTGTAATGACTCGTAAGCGGCCTTCTCTTGTTCGCCCACCTTCAGCACACTCTCCGCAATCTGCTCGCGCAGGGCGGCGGCTTCGCCAGTCGTGAGCGGGAAGGCTTTCTCCATTTCGGCGCGGATGGCCTCCAGCCGCGTGTTGACCTTCCGAGTTTCAGCCAACGCCTTGCCGCCTTTCTCGACGAAGAGTTTGCGCCGGCGCGTCAGCAGTTCGCGCGTTTCTTTGAATGGCGTCATAGTGTCTGACAGAAGCGCCGCGCCCAACTCGCCCCAGCCTTTGGCGCAGACTCGAAACAGTTTGGCCGACTCTTGCAGGGCGGGCCGTTCCAACACCGTGGCCGCCTCATCCAAAAAGTTGGCGTACAAATCGCGGTCGCGTTGCGCGCCGGCCGTGCCCAATCCAAAACGATCGAAGGCCGACATCAGCCCGGCGTACATCTTCACACCCGGCGGGAAAATTTTGGCCCAACTCTGCTTGTCCTTCGGGTTGGTCAACACGGCGGCCCAACGCTGGAAGGCGGCCAGCCCAAAATTCTTTCGGGCGCTCTTCACCGGCGCTTCGGTGTAACGCTTGAGGCAATCCCAAATGCCTTGTTGCACGGCAACGGGTAATTTGCCGGAGTCGGGCGGCTCAAGGGTGAGCAGGCGATATTTGTCTTTCTTCACCCGCCCGCGCGCGGCGGCCAGTTCGGCAGGAGTAATGATGAAGGGTTGGGACGAGCGGTCGGCAATGTAAACAGTGTCGGCCTCATCGTCGAATCCATAAACCAGGATCGGGAACATCGCCCACCAGTCCTGGCGCGATTCGAGTCCGTTGTAGGGCAGGCTGAAGGCGTCGGCCCAGACGATGGCGGGCGAGCCGGAGTCGAGGGCGTCCAGCAAATTTTGCAGACCCTTTTTGGCGTCCGGCGTTTGTTGCAAGTGTTGAATAACGCCGAGACGGACGAGCAGGGTGTCGAGCGGGTTGAAGGTGTTGCGGGTGAGAATGGCAACGTGCGGGTCGTGGCCTTCGTAGGCAAATGAGAAGTAGCCCACCAGCACCCCGCCGCTGACGCCCATCAGCATGGCTTCGCTGTAGGGCTTGCCGCTGTGCGGCGCTTTGACGCCGGAATAGGCAAAGTAGTTTTGAACCGTCCCCGTTTCCCAATGGCGTCCGTCGAAGTGTTTGTAGTTTGGCAGGGTTGGCATGGCCGTCATCCTTTCAAGTTCGCGTTGATGACAGGCATTTTAGACTCAATTTGGGCCGCCGCTGAAAATTAGAGATATAGTAGTTGCGCCAGACCCTAAAGGTCTTGCGAAGCACCCCGTAACGAAGTGAAGGGGCTGAGACCCTTAGAGTCTTAGCCGGGCGGCGGCCCCAACGTGTCGGTGCCATAGGCCTTCAGGCTGGCGACGATGGCGTTGATGGCGGCCTCGTCGGGCGGGGCGGGCGGCGGCGGTGGGAGCGTCAACGCTTGGGCCGGTTGGCCGGTTTCGAAGAACCACTCGTCCAGCCCGGCGGGTGTGCCAATGCCGAACCAGCGCGCCGTCTCCGATTTGATTTGAAAGGTGTGAGGAGTGTGGCGGGGGACGAAGGCGAACGAACCGGGGCCGGCCGTCCACGTTTTGTCGCCGACGGTGAAGGTGATCTCGCCTTCGACGACGTACCAGATTTCGTCCTCGTGGCTGTGGGAATGGAGTGGCACGGCCATGTGCTTGTCAGCCAGCCCCTCCAATGCCCAGAATTGGCCGCCCGTCTCCGCGCCCAGAGCCTTGAAGTTCATCAAAGCGTTGAGATGCCAGAGCGCCCGGCCCTGTCCTGATTGCAATACGATGGGTGAAGTTTCGCCGCTCATGTTTTGCTCCTTGATGTGTGAATGGGTGATTGCCCACATCATAGGCCGAGCGGCGCGGGGGCGCATCGGGGACACCCCCTATTTGCATCCCCTATTTGTCTGTCTTTGTGGATTCTCGTTGGGCATAGGCCGCCGCTTCGGCGCGGCTGCGCAGGCCCAGTTTGCTCAAAATCTGGCTGACGTGATGCTCGGCGGTCTTGGCGCTGATGACCAGCCGCTCGGCGATCTCGCGGTTGGAGAGGCCGCGCGCGAGCAGGGCCAGCACTTCTTCCTCGCGTTGGGTAAGCGCCGCGGTTGTGCGCGCGCCCACGCGCCCCACTGCGCCCATCTCGCGCAGAAGCGCGGCGGCCTCGTCGGAGTCGCGAGCCGCGCCGATGCGGTCGAAGCAAGCCAGCGCCGCCCGCGCCCACGTCACCGCACCGGGCCGGTCACTATCTTTCAGCACCCGCGCCATCTCCAGCTTGGCGCGCCCCGCCACCAGCGATTGCTCGTACTGCCGCAGGCGGTCGAGGGCAGAGAGGAAGCATTGAGCCGAGTCGGCTTCCCCGGCGAATCGTTTGACCTGCCCCTGCGCGAGATCAGCTTGAGCCAATAAAAGATCGCTGTGCGCTCCTCCCGCGAGGGCGGCCAATTCATCGGCAGTACGTCTGGCGGCGTCGAGGTTGCCCAGCGAGAGGTGAACGTCCACCAGCAAACGCAACAGCGGCGCGTGATCCAGCGTGGGCGCTGACGCGGACACAGGACGAAGAGCTTGCTCCAATACCGCACGAGCTAACTCGGATTCGTCCCGCGCCAAATGCAGGCGGGCCATTGGCAGAACCGCACCGCCGTGATCTTCGTAGCCGGACAGCAGAATCTCGGCTTCTTCCAATCGCCCCTGACAAGCGCGCAAATCGGCAAGGCGCAGGACGGCGTGAACGCGCAAGGCTTGATGCCCGGACTCGAAGACGCGGATGGCCTCCATCAATTCGGCCTCGGCCTCGCCCCAGCGCCCGGTGGCGGTGAGCAGGCCGCCGTAGGTTGTGCGGCAGTAGGCGGAGAGGAACGGGCAGTGATAGCGATCGGCGAATGCCCGCGCCGCTTCACACCAATGATCGGTACGGACCAGATCGCCCGCCAACTCGCACGCCGAGAGCGTGGCGCAGAAGACCTCGCTGGTGATCATGAAACTGCCCACCTCGCCGCCGGTCACTGCCGTCATCGCTTCGTCAATGAACGCCATGCCATCCTCCACACGCCCCAGGGCCACGCGGGCCAGGCCGCCAAAGGCGAGGGCCAGGGCTTCGAGGCCGGGATCGTTGAATCGGCGGGCGAGGTCAATGGATTGGAGGGCCGTTGTTTCTAGTTCGGCAGGTGGGGACATCATCGAGGCGCGGTAGAGGGCAAGCCAGCCACTTTCCACGCACGGGGCGCTCTCCTCGTTCAGCAAACGTTCGGCGCGGGCGAACCAGCCTTTCATGGCGCTGACGTTGGCGCGCAGAAAGACCTGCTCCCGCGCCAGCCACGCGGCGATCAGCGCCGCCCGCCGCAGATCGCCGGACGCTTTGCAACCGAGATAAGCTTGGGCGCGGTGCTGATGCGAGGCGCTCACCTCGTTGAGCCACCACAATGCAATGCCCAGTCCGTCGTGCGCTTCAGGGCCGTCGTCTTCCTTTAGCGCAGACTCAAAATGCGCTTTGGCTTCAGGCCACTGCGCTTGCTTGAGTGCGGCGTGAGCGGCGGTGAGATGATCGTGGCTCATGTCGCCTCCAGCAGATTGTTTTGGATCGCAAACAGCGTCGCGCCTGCCCGGGTGCTGACGCCGATTTTGTTGTAGATGTGCTGGACGTGGTGGCCGACGGTTTTGGGGGAGATGACGAGTCGGGCGGCCATTTCTTTGTTGGAGAGGCCGCGCGCCACGAGGCGCAACACTTCAATCTCGCGTTCGCTCAACTCGACAGAGGCCGCCTTGCACGTGGGAAGCCGCGATGCGTGTCCGGCGGCGACCAGCACCGCCTCGACGGCCTTCTCGTCGAGCTCGCCTGAACGCGCCTCGCGGCGCAGTTGATCGGCGGCGGCCTCCGGCGTAAGCGCGGTGCGGTGTGGGCGCAGTTCCGTCATGGCACAATAAGCATCGGCGGCGGCCAGCAGGCGGGCGCTAAGGGGCAGTGATGCGCCGGGCAGTCGGCGATGATAGCCGGAGCCGTCGAGACGCTCGTGATGCAGGGCGGCCAGCGCTCCTAACGGTTCAAGCGTCTTTGAGCGCGACAAGACTCGTTCGGTGTAATAAGGGTGCAGTCGGACTCGTTCCCACTCGCTCTCGGTGAGCGAACCGGCTTTGCCCCAAATGCCCGCCGACACCCCCACCCGGCCGATGTCGTGTAAAAGCCCCGCCCGCCGTAAATTCACCGCGTCTGTTTCCGGCAGGCCGCACAGCCGGGCCGAGGCTTCGGCCAGTTGCGAAACGTGGCGCGAGTGGTTGAGGGTGAAGGGCGATTTCATGTCGGTGAAGTCGGCGACGGCCAGGCAACCGGCATCTATCTGCGAGTCGGTCAGTTGCACGGGGCGGCCCGGTTCGGCGGTGAGCAGGGCCTCCCAAAGTGAGTCGGCGTCCAGCGCAGAACACAGGTCAGGGGCGAAGCGGCAAAAGGAATCTACAAAGGTGGGATCAAGTTGGCGGCCCGCCCGTCCGCGCACCACCGTCGTGGCCGATTCGATCCCGTTCAACGAATAAAAAGTTGCGGCGTCTTGCGCGAGATGAATGACCCGCACGGGCAGGGCGATGTCTTCACCTTTGAGTCCTTTAGGGTCGCCTTTGCCATCCCAGCGTTCGTAAATTTGCCATAGACCGGCGGCAACCGCTGGACTGAAGCCCAGCGTCTCAGAGATGCGCTCGGCCACTTCGCAGTGCGCGGCGTGGTTGATTTTGGCCACCCCCGGCCCGGCCGCCAACAGGCCGCCGATGTAGCCCAGCCTTTCAAGCGGAGGCCGGCCCCTGCCCGCGCTGCGAAACACAAAGCCAAACGCCTGAGCCACATCATCCATATCGAGCGTCAGGCCTTCAGCGGCCCCAAGTTCATCGCCGAAACGTCCGGCGTCGGCGTGCGCGTTGGCGGTGCAACCGACGTGGCGCAGGAGCGAGAGAAAAAACACGTCGCGCTGGTCGTCTTCGCTCAAGCCGAGGGCTTTGCTCAAGTTGGCGGCAAGGAGCGTACACTTCATCACCCACTCCAGCGGCTGGCCGGTGCCGAGGTCAATGGCCAGAGAGAGGGAGGCAAGGAGTTCGGCGAGGCGGAGGCCATTTGAGCCGGGCATGACTACGATTATACTCTCCGGCAGGCGATCAAAAACGGCTTGATCGGGAGTATACTCAAAGCGCCGTTTGATATTCAGATGAGGTAACTATGGCTATTGCCCTCGCTCCAACACTTCAACAGGATAGTGACGCTCACCAGCGCAACCGCCTCCAGGCGCTTTATCACCTGGCGGTTGAACTCTCGACCTTGCGCGATTTGCAATCGGTGATGGACATCGCTCTGGGCCATTGCCTCGACCTCACCGAGTCGCAGTTCGGCTTCATCGGCCTGAATACGGCGGACGGGAAGGCAATGGACGTGGTGGCGATCCGCGGCTTCCACCCGACGACCGAGTTTTATGATCAATCGCACGTCATTCCCCTGCGGCCCAACGTGTTCGCCCGCGTGGTGCTGGAGAACCGCCAGGTGCGTTCTGAAGATGCAATGGCCGATCCACTGCGTGTCGGCCAGCCGCGGGGACACCCACCGGTGCACACTTTCCTGGGTGTGCCTCTACGCGGGCGCGAATCACCCATCGGCATGATCGGGGTGGCGAACCGGCCCACGCCCTACGACGACGACCACGAACAACTATTGGTGACGTATGCGGCCCAGGTCGCCATCGCCATCCGCAACGCGCAACTGTACGAAGAGTTGCAGGCGGCCAAAGCCGGGCTGGAGCGCAAGGTTGCCGATCGCACCCAGGCTCTGCAAGAAGCGCAGGAAGCCCTCGCCCAGAAGGCCGAGCAATTGCGCCAACTGCTGGCCGACACCGTGAACGTGCAGGAGCGCGAGCGCCAGCGCATCTCGCAAGATATGCACGACGGCCTCAATCAATTGCTCATCGGCGCCCTGCTCGAACTCAAGTCTGGGCGCGAGCGGCTGCGGGGGGACGAGCTGGCGCTGGCCGAGGCCTCGCTTGAGCAAGTGGCAGAAGTTTTGCGGCGCATGGAGCGCGAGATCAAACAGATCATTTACGATTTGCGCCCGCCCTCCCTCGACGCGTTGGGGTTGGTTCCGTCACTGCGGCGCTATGCCGAGCGTTTCGCCCAATACACTGGCATTCCGTGTGTGGTGCAGGCCAGCGGCGAGGCAGTTCGCTTGCCGCCCGACATGGAAATTGGCCTGTACCGGATCATGCAGGAGGCCCTGCAAAACGTCAGCGTTCACGCCGGCGCATGCCGGGCCGAGGTCGCCGTCGGCTTCACCCCTTCCGCCGTGACGCTCTCTGTCGCCGACGATGGCCGGGGCTTCGATCCCAATGATACCCGGCGAGACGGTGTCGGATTGTTGGGCATGCGCGAGCGGGCTGAGGGCCTGGGCGGGCGGCTCACCATCCACACTGCGCCGGGGCAGGGAACGCGCGTCAACCTCACCGCGCCGATTCATCATGCTGGAGAAGAGGGCAGGGATGGATAACTCCACGCTCTAATTGCCCAATGGCTCCGATTCGCATTCTGATCGTGGATGACCACCCCATCGTCCGGCAAGGATTGCGTAGCCTGCTCTCCAATTACCCGGACATGACGTTGGTGGGCGAAGCCGACAGCGCCCCGGCCGCCGTCGAGTTGGCGCGGCAGACAGCGCCCGATGTCATCCTGCTCGACATCCGTATGCCGGGCATGAGCGGCGTGGAGGCGGCGCGAATTCTCTCGCGCCAACACCCCACAACCAAGATTCTGATGCTGACCTCCTTCGACGACGAGGAGTACGTGAAAGGCGCACTGCAAGCCGGGGCAATCGGCTACGTCCTCAAAAGCGCGTCGGATGAAACGCTGGCCCAGGCCGTGCGGGCCGTGTATCGCGGCGAACGGGTCCTCAGCCCGAGGGTGATCGATCTCGTCGTCGAGCAATTCACCGACTACAGCCGTGAACGGGCGATTCGAGAGATCGGCCTGACGGATGACGAACATCGCATCCTGGGCCTCTTAGTGGCCGGGGCAAGCAATCCCAAAATTGCCGTCGAACTGCACCTCAGCGAAACCACCGTCAAGCGCAAACTACAGGATGTGTTCGAGAAATTGGGTGTGACCACGCGAGCGCAGGCGGCGGCAGAGGCCGTGCGGCGCGGGCTGGCGTAAATTGGACTGATTAGGTCAAATATCGGCCCGGTTGGGTCTATCCCGCCGGGCCGTTTTTTGTTTCAATAGATAGTCAGCGCAAACAGCGCCCCACTTTAGCCACAAATCTATCTCTTACGAAAGGAGGCCGCCGACACCCTTCCTCAATCTTCACCCTACTCCCCAATTACTCATTACCCAAAATGGAGCGATGCCCATGATTCCACCTACCTTTGATTACGCAGTTCCAAAGACTCTGAGTGAAGCCATTACTTTGTTGGGGCAGAACCCGGAGGCCAAAATTCTAGCGGGCGGCCATAGCCTGATACCGATGATGCGGTACCGGCTTGCGTCGCCCGCTTTGCTTATTGACATCAACCGCCTCGAAGGCCTGAGCTACATTCGCGAGGATGGGGGCTGGCTCAAGATCGGGGCGATGACCCGCGAGTCGGAACTCGACGAGTCCGAGTTGATCCATAAGAAGTACCCCTTGCTGGCCGACACGGCCAGAATGATCGCCGACCCGGTGGTGCGCAACCTGGCTACAGTAGGCGGCAACCTGGCCCACGCCGACCCGGCCAACGATCACCCGGCCACCATGCTGGCCTACGGCGCCCAGGTGGTGGCCGCCAGCCCGAAGGGAAACCGCACCATCCCCATCACCGATTTTTTCAAAGGTACGTTTGAGACGGCTCTGGCTCACGACGAAGTGTTAACCGAGATCCAAATCCCGGCCAACAAGCCACGCACCGGCGGGTGCTATCTCAAAATTGAGCGCAAGGTTGGCGACTACGCCACCGCCGCTGTAGCCGCTCAGGTGACTCTCGACGCAAGCGGCAAATGCTCATACGTTGGCATTGGCCTCACTAACGTCGGCCTCGTGCCGATCAAGGCCACCGCCGCCGAGGCCGCCCTGCATGGCAAAGCGCCCACCGACGACGCCATCCGCGCCGCCGCCGGGTTGGCCGCCGCCGCCGCTGACCCCAGCGCCGACCCGCGCGGCTCGGCGGAGTACAAACGCTCACTGGTCAAAACGCTCACCGTTCGCGCGTTGAAGCAAGCGGTGGCGAGGGCGAAGGGCTGAGTGCGTGGTGTGGTCGCTCTAATCCGCTAGCAACCTTTGTTCTTTCTTCACCTTTGGTTCTGTTGGGAAACATCCCAGCAGAAAGGCGGTCAACTTAAGACCAAAGGTGACGGGCGGATTAGACGGCGGCATCCAACAAGGAGTCAACTATGAGCACCCATCACATTCATGTTACTGTCAATGGCACACTTCACCATGCCGATGTCGAGTCGCGGCTTTTGCTCGTGCACCTCCTCCGCGAGAATCTCAACCTCACCGGCACTCACATCGGCTGTGACTCGTCGTCGTGCGGCGCGTGTACCGTCATGCTCAATGGCCGCAACGTCAAGAGTTGCACCGTGCTGGCTGTGCAGGCCGACGGCGGCGAGGTGATGACCGTAGAGGGCCTGGCCCAAAATGGCGCTCTGCATCCGATCCAGGAAGGCTTTCATCAGGAGCACGGTTTGCAGTGCGGCTTCTGCACGCCGGGAATGATGTTGTCGTCTGTCGCCCTGCTGAAGAAGAACCCCAACCCAACCGAAGACGAAATTCGCTGGGGGTTGTCGGGCAACTTGTGCCGGTGCACGGGCTACAACAACATCGTCAAAGCGGTGCAGTATGCCGCCAAGAAAATGCAGGAGGCGTAGTGCGTATTGTGTAGTCCGTAAATACGAAATACGCAATACGAAATACGGAGGATACTATGGCTGAAGTACACGGTCTCGGCTCTTCGATGAAACGCAAGGAAGACGCGCGTTTCCTTCAGGGCAAAGGCAATTACATTGACGATTTCAAACTGCCGGGCATGTTGTGGCTCGACATCGTGCGCAGTCCTTACGCTCACGCCAAAATCAAAAGCATCAACACCGAAAAGGCGGCCAAGATTCCGGGCGTGCTGGGCTTCATCACTGGCAAGGACCTGGAAAAGTACAACCTGCACTGGATGCCGACTCTAGCGGGCGACAAGCAAATGGTTTTGCCCATTGACACGGTGAAGTACCAGGCGCAGGAAGTGGTGGCGGTGATCGCGGCAGACCGCTACGCCGCCGCCGACGGGGTGGCCGCCGTGGAAGTGGATTACGACCCCCTGCCCGTCGTCGTCAATCCGCGCAAGGCGCTGGAACCCGGCGCGACCAAAGTCCGCGACGACAAAGAGAACAACCGTATCTGGCACTGGGAAGTGGGCGACAAGTCGGCGACCGAAAAAGCCTTTGCCAGCGCGGCCACGGTGGTGAAAGAGAATATCTACCTCCCGCGCATCCATGTGGCCTCCATGGAAACCTGCGGCTGTCTGGCGAACTGGGACGGCGTCAATAAACATCTTGATCTGTATATGACCTCACAGGCCCCGCACGTCATCCGCACGGTGTTGGCGCTCGTGGCCGGGCACGTCGGCCTCTCGGAAGAGAACATCCGCGTGATCTCACCCGACCTCGGCGGCGGCTTTGGCGGCAAGGTTCCGGCATATCCGGGCTATGTTTTGGCCGTCGCGGCCTCGGTCTTGCTGGGCCACCCCATCAAGTGGATCGAAGATCGCTCCGAAAACCTGCAAGCCGATTCATTCGCCCGCGACTATCACATCGCCGCCGAACTGGCTTCGGACAAGGACGGTCACATCACCGCCATGCGCATGTCCACCCTCGCTGATCACGGTTATGCCGACGCTCAGGCCGCGCCCTCAAAGTTCCCGGCCGGCTTGATGCACATCGCCACCGGCTCGTATGATTTCCAGAAGGCGTTCATGGAAGTGGACGGCGTGTACACCAACAAACCGCCCGGCGGCGTCGCCTACCGCTGTTCATTCCGCGTCACCGAAGCCGTGCACGCCATCGAGCGCATGGTGGACATCATGGCCCACGAGCGCGGCGAAGACCCGGCCGCGTTCCGCATGAAGAACTTCATCAAGCCGGAGCAGTTCCCTTATGTGTCCGCGCTCGGCTGGGAATACGACAGCGGCAACTACCACGCCGCCCTGCAAAAGGCGATGGACATGATCGGCTACGCCGACCTGCGCAAAGAGCAAGCCGAGAAGCGCAAGCGCGGCGAGTTGATGGGCATCGGCATCTCGTCCTTCACCGAGATCGTCGGCGCGGGGCCGTCGCATCAGTTCGACATCATCGGCATCAAGATGTTCGACTCGTGCGAGATCAGAGTCCATCCCACCGGCAAGGCCACTGCCCGCTTCGGCACCAAGAGTCAGGGGCAGGGACACGAGACGACTTACGCCCAGATCATCGCCGAAGAACTCGGCATCCCTGCCGGCGACATCAAAGTGGAGGAAGGGGACACCGACACTGCTCCGTATGGCCTCGGCACTTATGGCAGTCGCTCCACCCCGACCGCCGGCGCGGCTGGCGCAGTCGCCGCCCGCAAGATCCGCGACAAGGCCAAGAAGATCGCCGCTCACCTGCTCGAAGCCGCCGAGGAGGATTTGGTGTGGGAGCGCGGCAAGTTCTACGTCAAAGGCTCGCCGGATCGGGCCAAGACGATTCAAGAGCTGGCCTTCGCCGCCTACACCAATCACCCGCAAGGCATGGAAGCCGGGTTGGAGGCCATCAACTACTACGACCCGCCGAATATGACTTACCCCTTCGGCTCGTATATCTGCGTGGTAGACATTGATCGCGGCACGGGCCAGGTGAAGATTCGGCGCTTTGTAGCCATTGACGACTGCGGCAACCGCATCAACCCCATGATCGTCGAAGGCCAAATTCACGGCGGCCTGACCATGGGCTTTGCTCCCGCGATGATGGAAGAGATGCAATACGACGAACAAGGCAACCTCTACGGCGGCACGTTTATGGATTATATGGTGCCTACCGCCGTCGAATCGCCCAAGTGGGAAGTAGGCGAGACGGTGACGCCCTCGCCGCACCATCCACAGGGCTTGAAGGGTGTCGGCGAGTCGCCCACTGTCGGCGCGCCGCCGGCCATCGCCAACGCCGTCGTGGACGCGCTGTGGCATCTCGGCGTGCGCCACATTGACATCCCTCTCACCCCGCCGAAAGTGTGGGCGATTTTGAAAGAGAAGGGCGTGGCGCTGGAAGAGTGAAGCGTCAAACGTAAAACGTCAAATATCATTTTCTCACCGCGAAGGCGCGAAGGACGCGAAGAGGATAAAGATGACTTTGCGCTCTTAGCGTCTTTGCGGTGAATTTTTCTATGCTAGAAAACTATCTTGATCAGGCGCTGGCGCTCGCCAAAGCGGGCCAGCCGTTCGTCCTCGCCACCGTCGTTCGCGCCGAAAAGCCAACCTCGGCCAAAGCCGGAGCGAAGGCCATCATCACCGCTGACGGCAAGCTGACGGGCTGGGTCGGCGGCAGTTGCGCCCAGCCCAGCGTCATCCGCGAATCGCTCAAAGCCTTGCAAGACGGACAACCGCGCTTGTTGCGGTTGTGCCCGCCGGAGAAATTGGGGCGCTCGGATGATGGCGTGATTGAGATCGCCCTGACTTGCATCAGCGGAGGCACGTTGGAAGTCTACATTGAACCGCATTTGCCAAAACCACAACTGATCGTCGTCGGCCACCTGCCTCTGGCCGAAGCTTTGGCAAGACTGGGCAAAGGCATGGGCTACGCCGTCACCGTGATGGGAATGGACGCGACACCTGACCGTTTCCCGGAGGCCGACATGGTGCGCGATCACATTGACTTCTCGCAAATCAAGGCCGCCCCGCAAACTTACATCGTCGTCGCCTCGCACGGCAACTATGACGAAGACGCGCTGATCGCGGCGTTGAAGACCGACGCGCCCTACATCGCCCTCGTCGCCAGCAAGAAGCGGGCGGAATCTGTCATCCAATATTTGCGCGACTCCGGCATCCCCGAAGATCGCCTCTCTCGGCTAAAATATCCGGCAGGGTTGGACATTGGCGCCGTCACGCCGGAAGAGATCGCCATCAGCATCCTGGCCGAGATCGTGCAGGTGGGCCGCCAATTACTAATTACCAATAACCAATTCCCAATTGCCACATCAGCGCCGGTCGAAGTCTCCGAAGCCAAAGACCCCGTCTGTGGCATGATGGTCGAAATTGCCGGGGCACGTTATACTACCGACTACAGCGGACAAACGTATTATTTCTGTTGCGCCGGTTGCAAGCGGTCGTTTGAGAAAGAGCCAGAGAAATATCTGGCAAGCATTGAGTGACGAATGGCTAAGTTTGGCGGGTATAATTTGGAGCAGGAGGAAACATGTTGACCACCTATCGTGCTATCGTCAATGGCAACCAGATTACCTGGGTTGACAAGCCCGCACGCCAAATTAAAGGAGCGGAGGTGCGAATTACCCTGCTCCGCAAAGCGACGACCACATCGAAAGCTGAACGAGGCCGGGCAATGTCTTTGGCGCTGGCCGGATTGGCGAAGACAAACGCATTGGCTAGCATCGCCGATCCCGTTGTGTGGCAACGCGAAATCCGCCAAGAAAGATAAACCATGCATCTTGAAGGAACCACCAACATCAAAGCCCATCGCCAGAAAGTGTGGGAGTTTCTCACCGACCCGCACAAGGTGGCCGGGTGCGCGCCGGGCGTGGAGTCAATTGAAATCATTGAGCCAAATAAAAAGTTCAAAGCCATTGCCGCTATCGGCCTCGGCTCGGTCAAGGCTAAATTCAGCGGCGACGGCGAGTTCCTGGAACTGGAGGCGCCGAACCGGGCCAAAATCAAAGGGCATGGCAACGCGCCCGGCAGCGCCGCCGACGTGACCAGCGAAATGTTTCTCAGCGACGGCCCGGACGGTTCAACCGATTTGAAGTGGACGGCGGACATTGTCATCCTCGGCCAACTGGCCAGCCTGGCCGCCCGGATGATGGGGCCGGTGACTCAAAAACTGGCCGGCGAGTTTTTCAACGAAGTCAAAAAGAGAATTGAAGTGTAGCTCTTGGCAATCAGCTTTCAGCGGTCAGCACGTAGCCTGAAGTTTCAAAAAGCTGATGGCTGAAAGCTGACCGCTTTTCGTTATGAAGTTCGGGCCAGTTCCCCTCACCCACGCCCAAAACAAAATTCTCGGCCACAACATCGCCGGGCCGGACGGCAAACGCATCTTACGCAAGGGCAAGCCGCTCACTGCCGACGACGTTGCCGCTTTGCGAGCCATCGGGCGAAACTCGGTATACGTGGCCGAGTTGGAGCCGGGCGATTTGGACGAGGACACCGCCGCCCGCCGCGTGGCCCAGGCCGTGACCGGGGACGGCCTGCGGCTCTCTGGCCCGGCTTCGGGGCGGGTGAACCTGCTGGCGACCGTTCAGGGCGTTTTGCGCGTAGACGTGGAACGACTGAACCGGGTCAACGCCTGTGACGGCGTCACCCTGGCCACCCTGGCCTCTCACACCGCCGTCCGCCCGCGCCAAATCGTCGCCACCGTCAAAATCATCCCCTTCGCCGTGCCGGAAACAGTTATTGGACAAGCTGAAGCCGCCGGGAAGAGTGACGGCTTCCCCTTAATCCGGGTGGACGAGCTAAAGCCGCAATCCGTCAGCCTGATTCTGTCGGGGTCGCCGTCTCTGCAAGAAAAACTTTTCGCCGACTTTGCCCCGCTACGTGACCGCGTTGAGGCACTTGGTTCGCAAATCCACAACACCGACTACGTGCCACTGGAAGATGAGACCGGCGAAGCAACTTTGATTGAAAGCCTGCAACGAGCGCGCGAGGCGGGAGCGCGTCTGATCGTCCTGGCCGGGGAAACCGCCATCATGGACAGGCACGACATCGTCCCCAGAGCCATCGAACAGGCGGGCGGTGAAGTGACCTGCTTTGGCGTGCCAGTGGACCCCGGCAATTTGCTATTGGTGGCCTACCTGGGCGATGCGGCAATTTTGGGCGCGCCCGGTTGCGCCCGGAGCCGCAAAGTCAACATCGTAGACTGGGTTCTGCCGCGCCTCCTGGCCGGCGACCGCCTGACTCGCGCCGACATTTTCGCTCTGGGTCACGGCGGCCTGCTGGAAGACGCCCCGGAGCGGCCCATGCCCCGCAACGAACTGGCCTGAACGCGAACCGGATCGCCCGGCGCAGGGTTAAGACCCAATGAGCAATTCAGCATTTTCCCCAAAAGATTGACTTTTGATGGAAGTTTGCGGTAGAGTGGAGTAGAAACCAATCGGCAACTCAAACCTCATCCATGCCAAACCTTCAACAGCGCCAGCACACGCCGTTCAATCTGCACGGGTCGCCCTGCGCCTGCAACCTGACGCCGCCTCTTCCTGACTCCAGCCTGCCCCTCCCGGCCCGCTGGAGTTTTTATTTCACTGCCGGGCGTGCCGGTAAGTGTCAACAACCCACATCATCAACAAGGAGGCTAATAGTATGAAGCAATCGGTTTCAATTACGGTGAACGGAGTCCAACAAACGCGAGAGGTTGAACCCCGCGTTCTGCTGGCGCATTTTTTGCGCGAGGAACTGGGGCTGACCGGAACCAACGTCGGCTGCGACACCAGCCAGTGCGGCTCTTGCACCGTTCTGCTGGACGGTCAGGCGGTTAAATCCTGCACCCTGCTAGCCGTGCAAGCCGATGGCAGTAGCGTGACCACGATTGAGGGGCTAGCTCAAAACGGTACCCTGCACGCGGTTCAGCAGGGCTTCTGGGAAAAGCACGGCTTGCAATGCGGCTTCTGCACGCCGGGCATGATCATGACGGCGGTGGACTTGCTCAACCGCAACCCTCATCCCACCGAGGCCGAAATCAGGCACGGGCTGGAGGGCAACGTCTGCCGGTGCACCGGCTACCAGAATATCGTCAAAGCCATTCAGCAGGCGGCGGGTTAGTAATTGGTTATTAGTAATTACTGATAACCAATAACCAATTAGAGGAGTTTCCTATGAGCAAATACGTTGGCACCAGCATGAAGCGGCGGGAAGACCCGCGATTCATTCAAGGCAAGGGCAGTTACGTGGCGAACCTCAAAATTCCGGGCATGGCCCACCTTGCCATCAAACGCAGTCCCTACGCTCATGCCAAAATCAAAAGCATTGACATCAGCAAAGCCAAAGCCCACCCCGGCGTGATCGCCGTGTTCACCGGCCAAGACACCATGGACGTTGGCGCACTGCCCAGCGGCTGGAACGTCCCCAACATCAAAGTGCCCGTCCAGCGCGTTTTGCAAACAGACAAAGTGCGGCACGTGGGCGACCGGGTAGCGGCAGTGGTGGCCGAGTCCCCTTACATCGCCGCCGACGCCCTCGACCTGATCGAAGTGGAGTACGAGCCGCTTCCCTCCGTCACCGACGCCCGCAAAGCCGCCGAGCCCGGCGCGCCTTTAGTCCATGATGAAATCCCCAATAACATGAGCTACACCTGGGCGCTAGGCAACAAGGACGAATGCGACAAAGCCTTCGCCGAGGCCGACAAAGTGGTGGAGTTGGAACTGGTCAACCAGCGATTGATCGCCACCGCCATTGAGCCGCGCGCCGCGCTCGCCCAGTGGGATTCAGGCAAAGAAGAAATGACCCTGTGGACGACGAGCCAGAACCCCAATCTGACTCGGGTGGTGTTGAGCGCCTTCCTCATTGGCATCCCGGAACACAAACTGCGGTTGATCTCGCCCGATGTGGGCGGCGGCTTCGGGAGCAAGATTCCGACTTATCCCGAAGAAGCCCTCGTGCCCTGGGCGGCGCGCAAGCTCAATCGCCCGGTCAAGTGGGTGTCCTCGCGCAGCGAGGCGGCCATGTCGGATACACAGGGCCGCGATCATGTCACAGTTTGCAAGCTGGCCCTGAAGAAGGACGGCGCGATCACTGGCTTGCGGGTTGAAACGTGGGCCAACAATGGGGCTTACATTTCACTCGTCGCCTCACTCATCCCCACCGCTTTCTACGTCACCCTGCTTTCCGGCCTCTACAAGATTCCAGCTATCTATGGCCAAATATGGGGCACGCTGAGTAACACCGTTTGGGTGGACGCCTATCGCGGCGCGGGTCGGCCCGAAGCCGCTTACGTGGTCGAACGTCTGGTGGACACCGCCGCCCGCGAGTTGAACATGGATCCAGTTGAGTTCCGGCGCAAGAACTTCATTCCGGCGAATGAATTCCCGTATCAAACGCCGGTGGCTCTGCAATACGACAGCGGCAATTACCAGCGTCTCTTTGATAAAGCCATCGAGATGTCAAACTATGCCGAGATGCGCAAGCAACAGGCCGAGGCGCGTAAGAAAGGCAAGCTGGTTGGCATTGGCATCGCAGGTTGTATCGAAGCTAGCGGCCCGGTTCCGTCAAAGGTGGCGGGCGCGTTGGGCGGCGTCACCGGCTTCTGGGAGAGCGGCTCTGTTCGCGTCCACGCTACCGGCAAAGTAACGGTGCTCACCGGGGCCCACACGCACGGCCAGGGCCACGAGACCACGTTTGCTCAGATCGTGGCCGACGAGTTGGGCGTCAACATCAACGATGTTGACATTGTTCACGGCGACACTGCCGTGATTCCCAACGGCATGGGCACTTACGGCAGTCGAAGCACATCGGTCGGCGGAAGCGCCCTGGTTCGTAGCGCCGAAAAAGTGCGAGCGAAGATGATGAAGATCGCCGCACATCAACTGGAAGCGGCGGTTGAAGACATGGTCTACGACCAGGACAACGGCAAGGTCTATGTCAAAGGCTCGCCCGACAAGTCCAAATCCTTCGGCGACCTGGCTTTTGCCGCCTACACCGCCCACAACCTGCCCGACGGGATGGAGCCGGGCATGGAAGAAGACACCTATTACGACCCGGCCAACTTCACTTATCCCAACAGCGCCCACATCGCGCAAGTAGAAATTGACCCTGACACCGGCCAGGTGACCCTTCAGCGTTACATTGCCGTTGACGACGTGGGCAAGATCATCAACCCACTCATCGTTAACGGCCAGGTGGTCGGTGGGATAGTGCAGGGTGTTGGGCAGGCGCTCACTGAAGAAGGCGTGTATGACGAAAACGGCCAACTGGTGACGGCCAATCTCATGGAATACGCCATCCCGCGCGCCGAGTTGTTCCCGATGATCGAAACCGGACACACTGAGACACCGTCGCCTCACAATCCGCTGGGCGTCAAGGGCGTGGGCGAGATGGGCACCATTGCCTCCACGCCGACGATTGTCAACGCAGTGATGGATGCCCTCACGCCGTTCGGCGTCAAGCACATTGACATGCCGCTCACGCCGGAAAAGATTTGGCGGGCGATGAAGAAATAGTCTTTTAGTCTGGTGGTCTGGTGGTCTTGTTGTCCGGCGGTTGGACAACACGACCACAAGATTATGCGACTATCCGACCAAACGACTACAGGACTAGGGAGACTAACAATGTACTCTGCAAACTTCGATTACTATCGCCCGACGACTCTCAACGAAGCCGTTGAGCTTCTCAAAACCAAGAGCGGGGCCAAAGTGCTGGCCGGCGGCCATAGCCTCATCCCGGCCATGAAACTGCGGGTGGCCGGCCCGGCGGCGCTGGTGGACATCAGCCGCATCGGCGGCCTCACCGGAGTCAGCAAAGATGGCGGCAACTTGAAGATCGGCGCGCTCACCACTCACACGGCGGTTGCATCGTCCGAGCTGGTGAAGGCTGAGTGCGGCCTGCTGGCCGAGACGGCGTCCCACATCGGCGATCAGCAAGTCCGCAACAAGGGCACGCTGGGCGGCTCGCTGGCCCATGCCGACCCCGCCGCCGACTACCCGACGGCCATGATCGCCCTCGGCGCGACAATGACGGTCATGGGGCCGAAAGGCACACGCGACATCGCCGCCGCCGACTTCTTCACCGGCCTGCTCACCACTGCCCTGGCCGCCGACGAAGTGTTGACCTCGGTGAGCGTTCCGGCTTATGGCAAGACTGCCGGCGCGTCTTACATGAAGCACCGCCATCCGGCCTCCAGCTACGCTGTGGCCGGGGTAGCCGTCATGGTGATGATGAGCGGCGGCAAGTGCAACGGCGCGCGCGTGGCCGTGGGCGGCGTGACGGGCAACCCGGTGCGGGTGAGCGCCGCCGAGGAGGCGTTGATGGGGTCGGCCTGCGACGAGGCCGCCTGCGCCGCCGCCGCAAACAAAGTGGCCGCCGCCCTCAAAGACCCGTTGAGTGACGCTTACGCCTCCGGCGAGTATCGTGTTCACCTGGCCACCGTGTTAGCCAAGCGGGCGCTGATGACGGCGGCGGGGAGGGCGAAAGGGTAAGAGATTAGAGAATTAGAGATTGGAGAATTGAGGACGGCTCCAAATAAGTCTCGTCCGCCAGATGTTGAGCAACCCTCTCGAAGACTCAAGTCTTCGAGAGGGTTTTTGCTTTTAGCGCACTTCAAGAGTATCATCGTTCATCATGCAAATCCAAACCGGCTTCGCTCAAGTCAGCGGCACGCGCCTTTATTATGAAATGGCTGGAGCAGGCCAGCCGCTCGTCTTCGTTCACGGCTTCAGCCTCGACACGCGGATGTGGGACGACCAATTTGAGGCGTTTGCCCAGCATTATCAAGTCGTCCGCTGTGACCTGCGCGGCTTCGGCCAGTCGGCCACACCAGCCAGTGACCCTTACACCCACCTGGACGACCTCAAAGCATTGCTTCAAATTTTGAAGATTGACTCGGCGCACATCGCCGGCTTTTCGTTAGGCGGCGGCATCGCTATTGACTTTGCCCTCACCTATCCCGAAGCGACGCGCTCGTTGATCACCATTGACGGCACGCTGGGCGGCTATCGTTGGGCCAAAGACTGGGGAGGCCCGCGGGCCACAGCGCAGTCGGCAGGTGTGGCGGCGGCCAGAGAAGCCTGGCTGGACGACGAGTTGTTCATCCCGGCGAACGAACTGCCGCCGGTGGCGGCCCGGCTGAGGCAGATGGTGACTACGTATTCAGGCTGGCATTGGCTCAACCGCGACCCCGGACGATGGCTACAGCCTCCGGCCATCGAACGTCTGGAGCAAATTCGCGCGCCCGCGCTGGCCATCGCCGGCGAACACGACGCGCCAGACTTTCACAACATCGCCGACATTCTAGGACAGCGCATCCCGTCTTGCCGCAAAGTTGTCGTGTCCGGCGCAGGCCACCTGGCCAACATGGAAGCGCCGGAGCAGGTCAACGAGATCGTTTTGAGTTTTCTGGAAAGCATCAATTTAACGAAACAAGCGCCCTGAGCGGAGGCCCGCATCCTTCGACTGCGCGGCGGGACAGCATCGCCGCTCCGCTCAGGATGCTACATCTCTTCTCCGCGCTCTTTGCGCCTTCGCAGTGAAATCATCATGATCAAACTCGCCCCCTCCATCCTTTCCGCCGACTTTGCCAGATTAGCTGACCACACCCGCGAAGCTCTCGCCGCCGGAGCCGACTGGGTTCACGTGGACGTGATGGACGGCCATTTCGTCCCCAACCTCACCATCGGCCCGCTCGTCGTTAAAGCCTTGCGCCCGCTGTGTGACGAGATGAAGGCCACGCTCGACGTGCATCTGATGATCGAGTCGCCCGACCGCTACCTGGCCGACTTCGCCCGCGCCGGAGCCGACATCATCACCGTTCACGTCGAAGCCTGCCCGCACCTGCACCGCACCGTGCAAGCTATCAAGGCCCTCGGCGTCAAAGCGGGCGTGGCCCTCAATCCGGCTACGTCTCTCGTCACCGTCGAAGAAATTTTGCCTGACCTCGATCTCCTGCTGGTGATGACGGTCAATCCCGGCTTCGGCGGGCAGAGCTACATCCCGGCCAGCACGGCCAAGATTCGGCGAGCGCGGCGGATGCTGAATGGCATTGGCTCGCAGGCGTGGTTGGAAGTGGATGGCGGCATCACCCCTGGCACTGCCGGTGAGGCCGCCGACGCCGGGGCTACGGTGCTGGTGGCGGGCAACGCCGTGTTCGGCGGCCCGAACACTGTCCCCGAAAATATCGCCGCCCTGAAAGCTAGGGTTAGCAAATAAACAACAAACTTTACACGCTACTCACGTTGGCACGGCCCCCTGCGGGTGTCGTTTGACGTTTGACGAGTTACTTATGACCTCTGAACCTAAATTCGACTCCTATCGCTCTCCCATCCTCGCCACGCGCGGCATGGTGGCCTCCAGCCAGCCTTTGGCGACCCAGGCCGGCCTTTCGATTCTGATGCAGGGCGGCAACGCGGCAGATGCCGCCGTGGCGGCAGCCGCCGCCCTCAACGTCGCCGAGCCAACGTCAACCGGCATTGGCGGCGATTGCTTTGCGTTGTATTTCGACGCGGCCACCAAAACGGTGACGGCGCTGAATGGATCGGGGCGCGCACCGGCGGCGCTGACGATTGATCTAATTCGTAAACAGGGATTGGAGAATGAAGGATTAGAGATTGCCGATCCGTTTCATGCGCACTGCGTGACCGTGCCCGGCGCGGGCGCGGGCTGGTGCGATCTTGTCGAGCGGCATGGTTCAATGCCAATGACGACAATTCTGGCTCCGGATCATGGCTGAGGGTGGCAAAGAGGCGTTTTATCGTGGTGAGATTGCGAAGAAGATCGTTGCCACGATTCAGAAACACCGCGGCGCCATGACGACGGACGACCTCGCGGCGCACACTTCGACGTGGGACGAGCCAATCAGCACGACGTATCGCGGCCTGCGCGTCTGGGAGTGTCCGCCGAACGGGCAAGGGCTGACGGCTCTCATTGCCATCAACATTCTCGAAGGCTTCGACATTGCCTCGCTCGATCCACTCTCGCCTGAACGATTGCATCTCATTATTGAAGCACTGCGAATCGCCTTCGCTGACACGCGCTGGTACGTGGCCGACCCCGCCTTCAACCCGGCCCCGCTCGACGGCCTGCTCTCAAAAACCTATGCCGCCCAACGACGCCAACTGATCAACCCCTCACGCGCCACAATTGACACCCAACACGGCTCCCCCGTCGCCGGGTCGGACACGGTTTATTTCTGCGTGGTGGATGGGGCGGGCAACGCCTGCTCGTTCATCAACAGCAATTACATGGGCTTTGGCACTGGCCTGGTTCCTGAAGGCACGGGCTTCAGCCTGCAAAATCGCGGCCACAACTTCAGCCTGGACCCGGATCACCCCAACGCCCTCGCGCCACGCAAGCGGCCTTATCACACCATCATTCCCGGCCTGCTCACCCGCGCCGACGGTTCACTGTTTGGGCCATTCGGAGTGATGGGCGGTTTCATGCAACCGCAGGGCCACACCCAAGTTGTCATTGGCATGATTGACGACGCGCTCGATCCGCAGGCCGCTCTCAACAGACCGCGCATTTGTCTGGAGCCGGGCGAGCCGAGTGGACGGGTGGCGATAGAAGAAGGCATCCCACGCGAGTCGGCGGCCAAACTTTCAGAGATGGGCCACGACGTTTTCACCGTCGGCGGCTGGGGTCGCGCCCTCTTCGGTCGCGGCCAGATCATCCGCCGCGAGCCTGACGGTGTGCTGTGGGGCGGGAGTGATCCGCGAGCGGACGGATGCGCGTTTGGATTCTAGTGAACAGTAAACAGTTCACCGATCACTGTTCACTGTTTACTATCTACTGTTGACTGTTCACTGAACAACCGCTACACACTCAATTTCCACCATCGCGCCCTTCGGCAGGGCCGTCACTTGCACCGTCGAGCGGGCGGGCGGGTTCGAGGGGAAGAACTCGGCGTACACGCCGTTCATCCGGGCGAAGTCGCCGAGGTTGGTCATGAAGACGGTGGTCTTCACCACTTTGTCCAGCCCGCTACCCGCCGCTTCCAATATAACTTTGATATTCGTGAGCGCCTGCCGCGTTTGGGCTTCGATCTCGCCAGCGATCAGGTCGCCGGTGGCCGGGACGATGGGCACTTGCCCGGCAGTGTAAACAAAATCGCCGACGCGAACAGCCTGTGAGTAGGGGCCGATGGCTTTGGGAGCGTGGTCGGTGTGGATGATGTTGCGGTTCATGAGATGTGCTTTCCTTTCGTGTAAGTTCGCTGGCAGAGTATAATCCACTTCAGCAGGAGTTTACTCGCGGATCAGCAATGTCAGGTAGCGGCATTGTAGGGGCGAAGCAGTCGGGCAAATACTTTGGAGAATAGCAAAACCATTCTCCGACTGCTTCGCCCCTACGTTAACGATTCTTCAAAGCAAACTCCACCAGCCGCCTGTGCCGGGCCGGCATCTCCGGCAAGTGGGCCGGGTCGAACCAGCGCAGGTCGAGCGTTTCGTGGCCGTCGGGCCTGAGTTCGCCGCCGCCGATGTCGGCGCGAAAGAGGGTTGAGGCGATCTGCACTTCGTTGCCGTCGGCGTAAGTGTGGAAGAAGTCGGGGCCGGTGAAGACGCCGAGCAGTTCGCGCGGGGCGATGTCCACGTTCATCTCTTCGCGAGCTTCACGCACGAGCGTGCCGCTGATCGACTCGCCCAGTTCCATCAACCCAGCCGGGATGCCCCACAGTCCTTCGCTCCGCAAGCCAAGCAGAACTTGCCCCGATTCGTTTTGGATGAACGCCCCGGCTCCGGGCGCAATCATCCGCCCCGAACCGATTTGAGCGCGCAATTCACGCCAGCCGTCGGCAATAGCGGGTTTGAACAAAGGCGGGTCAAACTGTGGCGGCTTCCCCGAAGCAAAATCGCGAGCCATGGCCGCATACCAGGGCGGCAGAGTCAGCTTGCGCCATTCCTCCGTCGAAAAGAAATGGTGCTCGGCAACTTCAACGCCGTCAGGCCGGAAGTCGCCGCCCGTCACCCGGCACTCGATGGCGACGGTGAACTGTTGCGCCTCGTCGCCGTTTGGGTAGCGCACATCGTAGTCAGGTGAGGTGTAAACGCCGACTAAGCGCGTCGGCTGGACGCGCAGGCCGGTTTCTTCGAGCGCCTCTCGAACGGCGCACTGCTCAAACGTCTCGCCAATTTCAAGCACGCCGCCGGGCAAGCCCCACCACGCTTCGCGAAAGTCGGTGCGCTTTTGAAAGAGCAGTCGCCCATCATCGTCAAAAATAAGAGCGGTGGCAAATGCGATGATCACTTTGCGCGAGCCGATGCGCGAGCGAAGCCAGTTGAGGTAGTCGGGCATCAACTACTGTTGTAGCAACGTCAGCACCGTGTCGTACACTTGAGCCGCATTCACCGGCCCGGCCACCTGCACCAGGCGGCCACCCGGCGCGGCCAGGGTGCGGCCCTCGCTCGGCCCTTCGGTGACAATCTCGCACGGCACGTCGCACACCGTGATCAAGTCGGGGAAGCCGATGGAGAGCGTGGTGAGCGTGTCCCACAGATGGTAGCCTGTGTTGACGGTGACGGCCCAACATTGCCCGGCCAGATCGGAAAGAGGAAACCGCCTCTGACGGGCCAGCCGCCGCAAAAAGTCCAGCGTGACCGGCACACTGTCCGTCGCGTCGAGGCCGACGAGGGTGATCGGAATCGTCGAGCGCCACACGCGAGCCGCCGCCGGAGCATCCCAGTAGGCGTTCCACTCTGCTGTGCCGTCGCCGTAGGGCGGCAACACGTTGCCAGGAACGTCTACCGCGCCGCCCATCCAGTACAGCCGCTCAAAGCGTTGCTCGATGTCGGGCGCAAGATCGAGGGCGGCGGCCAGGTTGGTGAGCGGGCCGGTGAAGAGGAGCGTGACCGGGTCGCTGCTGGCGCGCGCAGTTTGAATGAGCAGTTCGTGGGCGGGCAGAGTTTGGGCGGCGATGTGCGGCCCGCCGGTTTCGTTGAGAAGCGGCAGAGCGTCCACCGTGTCGGAGTGATGCCGCCACCCGCTGGGGAATTCGTGGCGGCCATTCAGCACGCCGCCCGCCACCGGAATTTCCGCGCGCTTGAGCAGTTCCAGAATCTTCAGCGTGGCCGGCAGGCCGGTTTCAAGGTAGCAGTCCGCCGGAGTCACCCCGATGCCGAGCGGCTTCACCTGCTTCATCGCCAGCAGAAAGATGATTGACAGCAGGTCATCCACGCCGGCGTCGTGATCAAAGAAAACGTTTTTCATCAAAGAGTCCATGTCCCGGAAATTCTACGCATTGTATCAAAACTTAGCAGGGTTTACCGGCATAAAATCGCGCATAATTTTCGCATTGAAGCTTCACCCAAGTTGGGGTAGTATAACGCCTGAGCCATGCCACCCGACGAAAAACTCATTCTGCTTACCAACGACGACGGCATCAACTCGCCCGGCCTGCGAGCGGCCGCTGAGGCGCTCTCAACACTGGGCTGGGTGACAGTGGCCGCCCCGCGCGAACAATGGTCGGGCGCGGGCCGCAGTCTGCCGTCCAACACCGGCGGCGTCATTCACGCCCAACGCCAGCAGATCGGCGGCGACCACTGGGAGGTGTTTGCCGTGGACGGCACGCCGGCGCAGGCCGTGCAACACGGCATTCTGGAGCTGACACCTCGCCCGCCCGACCTGGTCGTGTCGGGCATCAACTACGGCGAGAACGTGGGCAGTGGCATCACCATTTCCGGCACGGTGGGCGCGGCGCTGGAGGCCGCCTCGTTCGGCATTCCGTCTCTGGCCGGCGCGCTCGAAACATGGCCGGAGTCTCACCTCACGCACTCCGAAGACATTGACTTCGCCGCCGCCGCTCACTTCACCCGCTTCTTCGCCGCGCTCATTTTCCAACAGCAACTTCCGCCGGACGTGGACGTGATCAAAGTTGACGTGCCGGCGGCGGCCACCCCTGAGACTCCCTGGCAGGTCACCCGCCTCTCGCGTCAACGCTACTACCTGCCCATCAAGCCTCAACGCGAGAATCTGACCGACCCGCGCAAAGTGGATTATCATCGCCGACTCGATTCAGAGCCGGAACCGGACTCCGATGTCGCCGCCATCGCCAGCGGCAAGTTTGTTTCAGTCACGCCCCTCTCGCTCGATCTGACTTCGCGCATTGATCTCATTGCGTGGGAACGTCAACTAAGACCCTATCCGATAAACCCTTAGGGTCTCGAAGACCCTAAGGGTTTGGCGCTAAGAATCACTTATTAGGAGATTGCCATGTCCATCAAAGATCGCATCATCGTCGTCGCCGGGGCCGCCGGGAGTCTTGGCCCGACGCTGTGCCGCGCTTTCGCCCAGGCCGGGGCTTCACTGGCCCTCGTCGGGTCGCGCCTCGAGCCACTACAAACGCTGGCGAGCGAACTGGCCCTGCCCGCCGGGCGTGTGTTGGCTTACGCCGCCAACCTGACCGACCCGGCTTCGGTGAACGCGCTGGCCGGAGCGGTGAAAGAAAAGTTCGGGCGGGCCGATGCTGTCATCCATCTCGTCGGCGGCTACAAGGCCGGAGCGCCTGTGACCGAAATGGATTTGGCTGAGGTCACGTCCATGCTCGATCAGCACTTGTGGACGACTCTCCACATAGCCCGCGCCTTCATCCCGATGATGGCCGCCAACAACTGGGGACGCTTTGTGCACATTGGCACGCCAGTGGCGCAAACGCCCAACGCCAAACAAGCGCCGTATGCCATTGGCAAGGCGGCGCAAGACACGTTGATGTTGGTGCTGGCCCAGGAACTTAAGGACACGGGCGTGACCGTCAACGCCATCCAAATCCGGAGCATCGAAACTGCGCCGCCTGATCCGGCGAAGCCCAGAACCGGCAGCTCGCCCGAAGAAATTTCTGCCGCCGTGCTCTGGCTGTGCAGTGACGAAGCGGGCGCGACGAACGGCGCGCGCATTCCAGTGTTTGGCCGGGCGTAGCTGTCATACATAGCAGTCAAAAACCGGTAAGCACACAGTAAAAGCAGACTCAATAGATTGCCACTCCAAGACTCACGCAATCCGCATCGAGTATAATCATCCAGCAAAGGAGATAAATGAATGCCTCTTCCAAACTATGCATTCTTTCAAGGCAAGATCGTCCCTTACAGTGAAGCCCGGATCGGCGTCCTCTCTCACGCGTTGAATTACGGCACGGCCGCCTTCGGCGGCCTGCGCGGCTACTGGAACGACGACGAGAGTCAGCTCTTCGTCTTCAGGCCCCACGACCACTTCCGCAGATTTTTGCAATCGGCCAAACTGCTCTTGATGGAGTTCAACTATTCTGAAGATGATCTCGTCAATCACTTGATGGATCTGCTTCGCACCGAAGACTACCATCAGGATTGCTACATCCGCCCGCTGGCGTTCTACAGTGACGAGATCATCGGCGTGCGCCTGCACAACCTCACCCCCGAAATCTCAATGGTGGCCGTGCCGTTTGGCCGCTACGTGGAAAATGAAGAGGGCGCGCACGTCACCATTTCCTCCTGGCGGCGGGTGGACGACAACAGCATTCCGGCGCGCGGCAAGATCGCCGGCTCCTACGTCAACTCGGCCTTCGTCAAGACCGACGCCCAGCGCGCAGGCTTCGACGAAGCCATTGTCCTCAACCAGGACGGGCACATGGCCGAAGGCTCGGCGGAGAATCTCTACCTCATCCGCGACGGCGTCGTCATCACCCCGCCCATCACCGACAACATCCTCGAAGGCATCACCCGCCGCACGGTGATCAGCCTCCTGCGCGAAGAAATGGGCGTCGAAGTCATCGAACGCCCGATTGACCGCACTGAAATCTACGTCGCCGACGAAGCCTTCTTCAGCGGGACGGGGGTGCAGATTGCCGCCATCACCCGCGTGGATTACCGCCCGGTCGGCGCTGGCCGGATGGGCCCGCTCGTCTCCGAACTGCGCGACCTGTACTTCAACGTCGTGCGCGGCAAAGCGCAAAAGTACCGCCACTGGTGCGCGCCGGTGTACGAAACCGAACGCGAAATGGCGAAAGCCTAGATTTGGAAGTTAGAGATTGGAGGTTGGAAGTTAGAAGGCTCCAACCTCCAACGTCAAATATCCAACCATGTCCCGCCCGCCCCGCGCCCTCGGCATCGTCATCGGCGTCACGGCCATGATCATCCTGGCCGCCGCCACCGTGCTGTTCGTCGTCATTCTGGCCCGTACGCCTGTCAACCTCCTTACTCCGTTGTGGGTCATGCTGACTCTGTTCAGCCTGCCGGTCATCGTCTTCATCGCCTACCGCACCTTCTCGCTGGTCAACGCCCAATATCGCTTCACCCAAAACGCGCTCGTCATCGCCTGGGGGCCAATGCGTGAAATCATCCCCATGCGCGAGATCACCGGCCTGCTCATTGGCAAGGAACTGCCGAGCGACCTCGCGCCGCGCGGCCTGTGGTGGCCGGGGTGTCTCGTCGGGCGCGGCCACACCAAAACCGTCGGCGACCTGACGTATTACGCCACCACGCCGCAAGAAGGCCAACTCATTGTCGTCACCACTTTCGGCGGCTACGTGATCTCACCCGAAAACATTGATGCCTTCATAGACTCCTTCGAGAGCGAAGGCCGCAAGGGCATCCTTGAGCCGCTTGAGCATACCTACAACCGCCCTAAGTTTTACGAGTGGGACTTGTGGCGCGACCGCCCGGCTCAGGCGCTGGTAGGAATCAGTTTCGTTCTGCCGTTCTTGCTGATGGTGGTCATCGCCGTTCGCATTCCGTCCCTGCCGCCAGCTATTCCCCTTCACTTCAACATCAACGGCCTGCCCGACCGGACAGGCTCACCCGTTGGCCTCTTTATCCTGCCCGTCATCAGCGGGCTGGTGTGGCTGGTCAACTCGCTCGTCGGCGGCGTTCTGCACGTGCGCCGCGCCGAGCGCCCCGCCGCTTATCTGTTGTGGTTAGGCTCCAGTCTCGTCCAGGCCTTTCTTTGGGTTGCCGCCCTCGGCTTGCTCTAGGACTCCACCACAAAGGCACAAAGCCTCAAAGCTTCACAAAGAAAACCTTTGTGGCTCTTCCGAGTTTAACGGGATTTTTTAACGCAAAGCTGCAAAGTTGCCAGGGCGCAAAGAAAAACCCGTTTATTTCTTAGCGACTTTGCGCCTTAGCGCCTTTGCGTTAAGGGTTTTCACACTCAATCTGGTAGAGCCTGGTTAAATTATTGCCTCCATGCTGACCCAACTCGCTCTTGGAATTGCTCTGGCCGCCATTATCGGCTACCTCGGTTATCGCCGCCGCGCGTTGAGCGGCAGCGGCGTGGCGGGGGCCATCATCACTGGCGGCCTGCTGTTTGGACTCGGCGGCCTGCCCGGCGCGGCTTTGCTGTTGGCCTTCTTCATCTCCTCCAGCGCCCTCTCACGTTTCAAAGAGACACAAAAAGAATCACTCGTCGAAAAATTTTCCAAAGGATCGCAACGCGATCTCGGACAAGCATTGGCGAACGGTGGCGTGGCTGCCTTGTGCATCGTCGGTTGGGCCGCCACTCAGCACCCGGCCTGGTGGGTCGCCTGCGCCGCCGCCCTGGCCGCCGCCAACGCCGACACCTGGGCCACCGAGCTTGGGGTGCTAGGCAAGAGTCCGCCGCGTTTAATCACCGGCGGCCAAACCGTCGAAGTCGGCACGTCGGGCGGAGTCAGCGCCTGGGGCACGCTCGCCGCCCTCGCCGGTTCTCTCCTCATCGCTCTCACCGCCCTCATCGCCATCTTTCTTGACCCGTCTCTTCTCTCTCTTCGCTCTTCTGCTTTGACTCTCTTGCTCACCCTCACCCTCTCCGGCCTCGCCGCTTCTCTCTTCGATAGCCTCCTCGGCGCAACCGTGCAGGCGATTTATTACTGCGACCAGTGCCACAAAGAAACCGAGCGCCACCCGACTCACCGTTGCGGCTCGCCCACCCGCCCGCTTCGCGGTTGGAAGTGGCTCGATAACGACTGGGTGAATTTTTTGGCGGCGGCGGTTGGGGCGCTTTTGGCGGCGGCGCTATACTTGATCGTATGAGCAACCTGCCACTTGCAATCGTCTCTCACGCCTTGCCCAACGACTGGCTGGCGATGCTGAAGGATCGCTGTCAACTCTTGATCGGCCCTGCCGAACTTGAAGCGCACTTGAGCGAAGCCGAAGGCCTGTTCACCCTGCTCACTCTTCGCGTTGACGAAGTGCTTTTGAGCAGAGCGCAACGCCTGCGCGTGGTAAGCAACATGGCTGTAGGCGTAGACAACGTTGATGTGGCCGCCTGCACCCGGCGCGGAATCCCCGTTGGCAACACGCCCGGCGTGCTCACCGAAGCAACGGCAGATTTGACGATGGCGCTTTTGCTGTCCGCCGCGCGGCGTTTGCCCGAAGCCAGCGCCGACGCCCGCGAAGGCCGCTGGGCAACGTGGACGCCGACAGCGTGGTTGGGCGCGGACTTGAATGGAGCAACTTTAGGAATTGTGGGACTGGGGCGAATCGGACTCGCGGTGGCGACGCGAGCCAAAGCTTTTGGAATGCAGATTGTTTACGCCAACCGCAATGCCAACCAAGAAGCGGAGCAGACTCTCAGGGCCAGCCGTCTCTCGTTGGATGACCTGCTTCGCCAGAGCGACTTTGTGAGCCTGCACCTGCCGCTCTCGTCGGAGACTCGCCGCCTGATTGACGAACGCGCCTTGCGGCTGATGAAGCCGACTGCGATTTTAGTCAACGCGGCGCGCGGTGGCGTAGTGAATATGACCGCCCTGCATCGCGCCCTGAGCGAAGGCTGGATCGCCGGGGCCGCCCTCGATGTGACCGACCCCGAACCCCTGCCCGCCGACCACCCTCTTTATCGTCTGCCCAACTGCCTCATCACGCCCCACATCGGCTCGGCCACGCGCGGGGCGCGCAAGCGCATGGCCGAGCTTGCTTGCGAGAATTTGCTGGCGGGGTTGGAGGGGAAGCCAATGCCCCATTGCGTGAATAGGGAAGTGTATAACCGATAAATCTGCGTACATTTCTGCAATCTATCAGGGAGAGACGATTCGATCAGCCAACTCAGGGTATACGCGCCGGAAATCTTTCTCGTTCAGCGTAATAACTTGATCGACATTTGCCTTTGAAGCGGCGTGCAGAATCAGCGCGTCATAAGTCGCGCCGCCGACGATTCCCAATCCCGCCAGCCGGCTTATCAAAGTGGCATAGTCGTCGCCAGAGAGAAACACAACTTCAAGCATATCAAGGACGTTGTGCTTGATCAATTCCAAAGCAATGGATGGGAGGATACGTGGCTCAACAGGTAGGGTTGTTAGAATGGCATAAAGTTCTGCCAATGAATGAGCGGCAACCAGCCCCGTGTCTATACCGCCTTTTGCTCGTTGTAACCAAGGCAGAGCCGCCGAATGGGCCGGATGCGCCTCTACCATCGCCGCAACCAGCACCGAAGTATCAAGAAGAATTCTCACAGGCCGGTTCTTTGCAACAGAGTAAACAGGCGTTGATCGCGTTCGCGTCGGGTTAGATCGCTCAAATCACTGGTTGGCTCGGCTTTTACGACCAGTATTCCCCTCTTGTCAACCAGCGCTGGCTGAGGAGTTTGAAGGCGCAGACGCAAGCCGCCCCCCTCGCCTTTCTCCACGATCAACACCATGCCAGGAGCTAAACTTAGGCGGCGTCGCAGAGAATCTGGAATCAGGATGCGACCCAGCTTATCCAGAGACAATTCGATTAAGTCATTCATATCCCTACCCTGCCTTTCTTTGCCAACAACCGTTATTCTACATCAATCTCCAGCCGCCGCCGGGGCAACCACCACCGCCTCCCCGCTCCTCACCCCCACCATCAACACCAGCGCCACAACCATAAAGATCGGGGCAACGATCATGATCGCGTTGTAGTTATTCCCGGTCAACTTGATAATCCAGCCGTTGACGTTCGGCCCGGCGATGGCCGAGAGGGTGGAGAACAAATAGTAGAGGCCGGTGTACGTGCCGACGCGCGAAGCGTCGGTCATATCCACCACCATCGGTAAACTATTGATGTTAATCAGCGCCCAGGCCGCTCCGGCTGTCATCATGAAGATACTGATCACCGGAATCACCCCCAGCGCCGGCAGTTTGGGGGTGAGCGGGATGGTGAGTGTGCCAGCCGGGGTGAAGAAAATGGCGAGCATCGCGGCGCTCATCAAAACGATCCCGGCGAGGATGGTGGGCCGCCGCCCGATCCGCCCGCCGAGGTAACCGGCTGGCATGGCGAAGAGGACGAAGATCAACCCAAGATGGCCGATCAGCCGCCCACCGTCCGACTCGCCAAGTCCCAAATGGTTGATGGCATACAACGAGAAGAAGGCTTCGATGGCCGCAAAGCCGAGGAACCAGAAGAAGATCGCCAGCAGGAGCCGCAGGCCGCTCTTGTCTTCGTCCTGCACCACCGACCTCAGGCTCTCGATCATGCCGGGTTGCGCCTCGCTTGCTTCAAAAACCTTTGGTTCTTTGAGCAGGAAGAACACCAACAGGGTGGCGGCCACTACCAGAACCGAGCCGAGCCAGAACGGGTAGGCCGGATTCATCTCGTAAAGCGCCGACCCGCCGAGCGTGGCCACAATCGTTCCCACCCCGCCCATGAGGTTGATGACGCCGTTGGCTTGCGAACGGAACTGCGACGGCGTGATGTCGGGCATGAGGGCGACGACTGGCGTGCGCCACAGAGCCATGCTCAACAAGAGCGAACTGGTGCAAGCCACGAACAACGGCAGAACTTGCGCCAGCGGAATGATGCCAAAGGCAATTGCCCCAATTGGAGCGCCGATGAGCAGAAACGGCATCCGCCGCCCGATGGGCGTTCGCAGTTTATCCGACCACGCGCCGACCGGCGGCTGGATGAGCAGAGCGGCGATGTTGTCCAGCGTCATAAAGAAGCCGATCCAGACCGGGTCGAGGCCGAACTTTCGGTCGAGGAAGATCGGGACGTAAACGTTGTAGACCGACCAGATGACGCTGACGCCCAAGAAGCCGAAGCCGAGCAAAAAGGTCTTGCCGTAGTTGAGTTTCATGGTTGCCCCTTTGAAGTTGAAGGTTGTCAATTGTGCAACTTTGTCGCACAACGGGACACGCAATTCGCGTCGCGGTTACGGTTTCACCACCCCTTGACTCAAAATCGCCCGCTCGCCCAAACGGTTGCCGGTAGCCGGGTCGTACCAGCCGACGCCGATGTTGTAAACTACGCCAGGCGCAAGGTCGGCCAGCGAGATCGTCACCATCTGGCTGACGGCTTCATTCTCAAACCACTGCGAGGTTGGCACGGTCGGGAAGCCGTCGGCCTGGGCGGGGATTGACTCGTCTTCGGGGTTGAGGATGTGGACGAAGTATTTGTAGTCGGCCTCAGCCGGGCCGGAGGCTTGCCTGTGGAGAGTTAGCGTTAGAGTGGCAGGAGTTAGAGCGGCGTCGTAGCCGGCCAGCTTGATTGGGCCAAACTGCGCGTTCGCTTCAAACTGCATCGGCGGCAATGTTGCAGTGCGATCTGAGGCGGCGACGAGCAGGTTGCCAACACTGACTGAGGGCGAGATCGGTTTGCCCGCCGCGTCGAGCAGTTGAACTTCGATCTTGTAATTGCCCGGCGCGGTGTTGACCGGAATGATGAACGACGGATGACCGGCCACCAACGCCCCCACCGCCCATTCTGAACTCGGTTTGGCCGCCAGCGACAAGTCGGCAAACGTTGTCACCTGCCCGTTGAGTCCGACGACACTCCAGCGAACTTCTAATTCTTGTGGTGGCGCGAGCGCAATCCATCGCGCTGTGAACGCGAGCGCGTCGCCCGCTTTGACAAGGCCCGGCAGGGTGACATTGTGCAACGCAATCGCTTGGTTGAACTGATGAAGCGGTTCGGTTCCGGGCGGCGGCGACCACTGGGTGAGCGTGATCGGGAGTGTGGCCGTCCCTGCCGGGGCGAGCGTGGCCGCGTCGTAAAGCGTGATCGTCAACGGATACTCGCTCGGAATTAAACCGGAGGGCAACGCAAGTTGATACTGATCGGCCACAACTTCGCCAAGCCGCCAAATGCTGGTGGGGTAAATGCCGCCGGTCGGCTGAACGTCGAGGGCGGCCAACTCTGCACCTGTTGAGTCGCGCAAACGCAGAGCCAGCATGTAGTTGGCTGGGATGGGCGCGATGGCTTGCCAGTTAAGAGTGACGGTGACGGAAGACGAGTCGGTTTGGGAAGCAGTGACGGCTCCCAGTCCGAGGGCTGGAGTCAGTTGAGTAAATGGAACATCGCGATACGCTTCGCGAATCGCTCCTACAACACGAATAGGCCGCAAGTAGATTGCGCCGCGTGGCTGGCTGCCTGAGGTGAGGGCGGGCGCAAGAAGGTTGTCTTGAATGAGGGACAGCCGCAAAAGATACACACCGGTTGGAAGGGTATCGGGCAGGCGCAAGGCGGCAACCGTGTAATCTTTGGCCGGGCCGCTGGTTTGGGCGATGGTGTGCGGCAGGTTGAGCAAATGCCCGGCGGGCGAGACGAGATCGAGGGTGAAGGTGGCGTTGCCGCTGGCCTGCCAGAGCAGTGACACGGCCAGCGTCTCGCCGGGCCGGAGCGTTTCGGCGGAGTAGTTGTAGCTTTGCAAAATGTCGAAATTGCCAAACTTGACCGGGGCCGCGTGCAGGTAGCCGAGTTGGTCGAAGTCCATGGTGGCCGCGCCGCTGGGTTTGGCCTGGGCGTTGAGCCAGCGACCGGCGAGGGCGAGGATGATCAAGAGGATCAGAAGGCCGGAGAGTTTTAACCGCGAAGACGCAAAGAACACGAAGGTGGTTTTGAGGCGGTTCCAGGGTTGAGCCAGCGCAACAGTGACGAGCAAAGCGATGATTGAAATGAGGCTGGCGTTGCGGCGCGTGGGTGTGTTCCCAAGTTTGAGTTCAACCTGATGCTCGCCGCGAGGCAGGTCGAACGAGGCCCAGCCCAGGCCGTCGGCTGGAGTCACGTCGAGCGGTTTGCCGTCGGCCCGCGCTTGCCAGCCCGGCCAGTAAAGCAGTGGCACAGCCACGCGAGCCGAGCCGGAGTTGACGTTGACGGCCCAGGTTTGTGAGGCGGCTCGTTTTTCGAGTCGCTCGCCCCCCGCTTCGCCGGTCAACACCTTGAGCGAAGCCGTTCCAAAGATGTATTCTTCAGACGAGTAAGGCCGGGGCTGAGTCCACCTGGGCAAGTATTCGTTACGGATGGTTGTGCCAATGTTGCCGGTGAAGTATTCGTAGGTTTGCAGGCGTTCGGCAGTTACGTCGGCGTCGGTGATGGGGACGAAGTCGGGGCGCAAACCAAGAATGCTCAAGGCGCAATTCGCAATGCACAAAACGACAAGCGAAATTGTGAATTTTGAATTGGGAATTGAGAATTGCCCGGCCAGGCCGATGAGGGCGCTGGCGAAGAGGCTTTGCACCGAAAGGAAGCGCCAGGGAAATTGGGAGAAGGACAGTAGCGGCAAGTTGGCCCACAGCGGCGCGCTGAAGCGGGTGAGCATGAAGGTGGAGAGGGCGAGGCCAAAAAGAAGAAAGGATGAAGGATGAAGGATGAAGGATGAAGCTTCATCACGTTTACGGATTGCTTGAAGCACACGATAGACGACGACAAGGATAGCGATGCCAAGCAGAATAGTTTGAGCCAGACCCATTGCAAACGGGGTGGTGGTGGAACTACCAACGTCGTAGTTGAAGAGGAGAGAAGGTTGGATCAGGTTGAGGCCGCGAAAGTGATTGCCGTAGAAAAAGAAGCCGGTGGTTTGCGAGCCAAGCTGGGCGAAGCCGGTTTCGCGCAGGGCGGGGAGCCAGTAGAAGGCGGAGAGGGCGAGGCCGAGGGCAATGGCTAATGAACAATAAACAATGAACAACAGAGAGCGCGAAACGTCAAACGTGAAACGTGAAGTGGGTTGAGTATTTGGCGAGGCGAAGAGTGAGGCGAACAAATAGAGCCCGAGGAAGGGCGAGAAGATGAGGGCCGAGATGTTGTGAGTGAAGATGAGGGCGGCGTAGGCCAGGGCGAGGGGCACTGACGAATAACCAATTACTAATAACCGGTTACGAAAGTTATTAGTTATTGGTAATTGGTTATTGCGAAGGGGCTGGGCGGCCCAGAGGCAAAGCGGGTAGAGCGCAAAGGCCCAGAACTCGCCGAGCGAGTCGCCGCGCACGTAAACGTTGACGAGGTGGAACGGGGCGAAGGTGTAAGCAACCGCCGCCAGCCAGGCCGCGCTTCGATTTACGCCTGCGGCCCGTAACCAACCGTACATGCCGAACGCCGCCAGCCAAAAACCGCTCAGGTGCGTGAGCTTGAGGGCCAGCACATAAGACGCGCCAAAAAACTTGAAGAGCGCGGCCAGGTAAAATGGCAGGGTGGCGTAATAATTGAAAAATGGATAACCGAGGCCAAAAGCGGCGTCGGGCATCCAACGGACGGGGAAGACGCCTTGCGTGAGGGCCGAGTAAAGCTGATGAAGACGAAAGAGAAGGAAGGGGCTGTCGCCGCCGCCCCGGGTGTTGAGGAAGCCGGGGTTGAGGAACAACGGCAAAGCGGCCAGAGAAGCTACGCCGGCTAACGTGATCCACTCCAGCCGCTTGTTCATTGATGGAGATTAGAGAATTAGAGATTAGAGAATCCTCCAATCTCCAATTCTCTGGTTTTTTTTATCGTCTCCGCGTCAGCACCAAAAACCCGGCCACGCCCGCCGCGATGAGCAGGAGCACAACGCCTGCCCCGGCCAACAAGGCCCGAGTGAGGCGGCCACTGTCGGTGTTAGTCGTCGCGCCGCCGGTGTCGCCGCCGCTCGTCGTGCCGCCGGTGGATTGCGCGCCAAACTCCAGTGTAGCACTGCTGGCCGCCGAAAGAGGCAAGTCCCAGTCGGCGCGGGTGGTGGCCTTGAACCCTTCAGGCAGGGTGGATGTGACCCGATAGTTGCCGCTGTTCAAGCCCTCAAAGCAGTGCGGCTCGCTCGCGCCGTCGGTGGTGTAAGTCTGCAACGTCGTGCTGGCCGTCAGGTCAAGCAGAGAAAAGTTGCCGCCCGCCACCAGCCCTTCGCCCTGGTCGAGAATGCCGTTGCCGTTGGCGTCGTTGTATAGCGTCACGCAAATCGAGCCTTCGCCGCCAACGGCGACTTCAGTAGGAATCACGTTGAGTGCAGAGGTTGGCGAAGCGTTAGGATCAACCGTTGGCTGATCAATTGTGGTGGGTTGAGGGGCCGTCGTCGGTGAAGCGTTGGGATCGGTGGTGGGGGCCGTCGTGGGAACCTCGGTCGGCAGGGTGGTCGCCGTCGGCTGAACCACCACCCCCGTCGTGCCAATCACCAACTGCTGGCCCACACGAATGTCTCGCGCATTGCTCAACCCGTTCAACTTCAAAATGTCGTCAATGCAGGTGATGTCGGTGCCGCGCCCGATCACACCGCAGATGTCAATGATGGTGTCGCCGGCCTGCACGGTGTAAACGATCTTGCCTTCGGCGTTGGGCGTGGGCGTGGGGAATTTGGTTGCCAGCACGCGCAGGGTGGCGGTGGGCGGCGCTTTGGTCGCGCCAGGCGCAGTCGTGGGCGCGGCGGTGCCCGAGCCGGTCACTTCTGTGAGAGAGGCGGCGTCGAAGAAGGCCTCATTGTGTTTAGAACAAGCCGAGGGGTTGGCGTAAATGAAGACAGTGATGGTGTTGCCGGTCGCCGTCAAGTCCTGGCTTAGTTGAACATAGTTGTCTTTGATATCTTTGATACCGGAGTGTTTGACGTTAGGATCGGCGGCGAACGTCGGGCCTTGTCCGACGCCCACTTCAAAGTAGGCCGGGCCGGTGCTTTCCGAGAGGGCCGGGTTGTCTTTGGTGCTCGACCAGGCGTGAACCCAAACGCTGAAGCGATAGGTCTTGCCCGGCGTGAGGCCGGCCACCGTTTGTTGAAGGCCGCCGTAAAACCCAAAGCCCGGGTCTTGAACGGGCGTAAGCATTTGCTGGGCGCTGGAGCCATCCTTCACCCGGCGCGCATCCAACGACGAGGTGATTTGTTGGTAGGTGGGTTCCTTGCGGCCACAGTTGTTTTGGGGCGTGGCGGCGGCGTCCGAGATTGTCCACTTGCTCCAACTGTTGGCGACGCCGCCGGTGAAGCCTTCCTCGAAGCTCGCATTTTTGAGCAGATTGGTCTGTGGCTGGGTCGGGGAGGCCGACACGGTGAGAGGCACGGCGGCGGCGGCCAGGGCCGCCAGAACCAGCACCAGGCTACTTATTTTTATTGAACGCATTTCTTGTTTTCCTTTCATCAAACAATCGGCCTGAGCCGATTGTTTACTTTCTTCGCGCCATAAGCACGAGCAGGACTCCGCCTGCAAGGGCCAGCGCCATGATTCCTGTCCCGACGACGAGCAAAGGCCCGCTGGCTCCGAAAAACGCCCCGCCTGCCTCAAGCGAACTTGAGGTGGCCGAAGTGAGGCCGAACACCAGCGTGATCACTTTGCCTGCCTCAAGTTGAACAGCCGATTCGCTGGTCGTGGTGGGCGCATAACCAGCCGGGGCGGCCACCGAGAGGGTGTAAGTTCCCGGCGGCAATTGCAAGAAGCAGTGATCCGGCTCGTCGGCAGTTACGTAACTTTCGAGCGGCGTGTTGCCCACACTAAGCGTCACCCGCACGCCTGGCAAAGGCGATTCATTGTCGTTGATGGCGTTGCTGTTGGCGTCATTATACGCGACTACGCACAGTTGACCGTAATCGGGCGAGTTGCTAATAGGAACAGGCGTGTCAGTGGACAAAAGAACCAGCTCGGGCGTCTGAGACGGCGTCAACGTCACATTCAAAGTGGCGGTCAGTGTGGGTTGAGGCGTCACGTGTTTGATCAACAATTTTTGTCCGACGAAGATCGTAGCTGAGTTCAGGGCGTTGAGGCGCTGGATCTCGTCTACCGTCGTTTGATGATAGAAGGCGATGACGACGAGCGCGTCGCCGGAGCGAACGGTGTACCAGACTTCGCCGTTGGCGAGGGGCGTGCTGGTGGGCGGCCAGGTGGGTGTTGGCGGCCTGGGGGTGGCCGCCGGGTTGAGCAAGGCGTCGGTAGTGGCCCCCGGAGTCACCCCGATGAGCGGGGCGCTGGTGGGGAAGGTTCCGGCTTCGCCGCCGAGCGCGGTGAGGCTGGCGTCGTCGAGATAAATGTCAACGTGACGCAGGGCCAGGCGCGGCCACGAGCGGGTGAAGACGGTGATGGTTGAACTTTTCGCGGCGACATCCACGCCAAGTTGTTGCCAGATGTCGAGCGGGTTGTAGGTCTGGCTCCAGACAATGTTGGCGCTGAACGGATCGGTGCCGCCGTTGGGATCAATGCCCATTTGCAAGCCCATCGCCTGCTCGCCGAAAGATGACGCGCCCGGCACACTGCTGTCGGTTGACCAGGCTTGTACGTAAATTGTGAAGCGATAGGTCTGGCCGGGGATGACGCCCGTCACTTGCTGATACAACCCGGCCAGGTGAGTGGAGTAGAAGGTGAAATATTTTTGCGCGTTCGCGCCGCCGTGAATGCGTTCGGGGGCCGTTCCCAGGTCGCGGAATTCAGGGCGGTGGTAAGGCTGACAGGTGACCGGCTCGACGTTGTAATCGCAATAACTTTTGAAGGCCGGGCTGGAGTCGGGTTCAACCCAGTAGGCCTTCCAGCCGTTGGCCACCTGCACTTCGGCGTAAGGCGCGTTGGGGTCGAAGCTCGGCTCGGTGTGGCAACACTGTTGAAAGTATGGACTCTCAAAGCCCGGGTTAGTGAGTAGGTTGGGTTGTTGGGCCGATGCAGGCCGGGAACAATAAAGGGCAATACCACTTAACACGAAGACACGAAGGCACAACGACACCAAGTTTTCTTTGTGCCTTTGTGTCTTAGTGCCTTTGTGCTTTCTGATCGATGTTCCAAAACTCATTTCAACTCCAGCGCCTCGCCCAGCGCAGTGCCGTCTGGCGCGTACAGGCCAACCACGACCTGCTCCCCTTTCGGCAAAATGTATTCGTCGTTCAACACATCGCCCGGCCTGAGCCACGAGAAATGATACAGCCCGCCCAGCGGCTCGCCGTCGGCCTGGGCCGAAATTTCGCCGCCCGTCAGCACATGCACGTAAACATGATAATCGGCGGTGACGGGCGAGCCGGCCAGCGCCCAGCGCAGGCGAATTTGCGCGTTGCCATTGATTTCATTCACTTCCCAGGATCGTAACTCAATTGCCTCGCCAAATGCAACGGCTGGCGACTCCGACTGGGCCGGCTCGGCGGTGAAGAGCGTATACAACGAATAGGGCGTCGTCTCTAAATCACCTCTCGCCAATTCCCCGCGCCTGATGCTGATCAACGAATTCGCCGGGAGGGCCGCCACTGCCGCCCGAACCTCGTCGGCTTCATACGGCCAAACCGCAAGTTGCACCCGGTTCTCCGAGTCGCTTCCTTCCCGATCCGGAATCAAAAAATGAAGCGCGGCGAAATTATCCCACAGGCGATTATCTATCCGATTAGAAAATTCGGGGCGGCTATTAATGTGGGCGGCCAGGTCGGTGGCCGCAGATTCAAAGGAGTAATTGGTGATGGGGTCATTGGCGTAATCCAAAAAGTAGTCGCGAGCAGTGGAGAAAGTTGAGGCAAGAAGGAGCAACGCAACCGCTCCAGACCTCACCGGTCTCTTAAGACCGGTGAGGTCTAGTAGTGTCTCAAACCCAACCGCCGGAATCAGCCACAGCACCGGCAACAAGCCAATGGCCCGCAAAAAGTGAGGCGTGTCTTCGGCCAAGATGGTGGGCAGAATTGTCGCCGCCAGCCACACCAGAACAAATCTGTAGGGGCAGACCCGTGTGTCTGCCCGCCAGGCGCGAATGAACACGATAACGAGTCCGGCGATGAAAAATGCAAACGTCCAAAGGTCGAACACAGGCCGCCCCGGCAAGTTGTGGCGGGCGATGGAGTCGCCATGCCAGCCGAACATCCCGAGGGCCAGCCAAACGTGTTTGAGCAAAATCAAAACCGGGTTGCCGCTCTCGGTCTCAAAGATCGAGACCTGCCCTTCGCGGGCAAACACCTGCTCTGGATGAGTCAACGCATAAACGCCAAGCGGCGCGACGACGAGCAAGGCGCTCAATACGAAAGCGAGAGCCTCGCGCCAATGAAAACTTATCTGTTCAGTCGGCGAACTTGGAATAGGAGCGACGTTTCTAATCCGCTGGGAAACATCCTTCTGAAGATTAGCTGTAGTCTTGCCGGGGCGCTTTCCCGGCAGAGCCAGGCCAGGATTAGAATCAGGGGTCGTGGGCGGATTAGATGTTTGTGTATTTACAAAACTTTGCGCCTTTGCGTCTTTGCGTCTTTGCGTTAGAAATGCTACAACCGCTATCGCTCCGAACGCCAGCGGTGTCACCCGCGCCGCCGTGTAGGTGTTGAACGCCAGCCCGTAAACAACCCCGCCCAAGATCGCCAACAGCAAGTTGCGGCGCGAGAGGCCAAGCCAGCCAAGCGCAATTGCCAGGCCAAGAAAAAGCGGCAACGCCCCGGCCCGAAAGCTCACCCGGCTGAGCGCCACCGGCCAGAACGTGATCGCGCAAATCGCCATCGCCAGCAAGCCAACGCGCCGGTTGAACAACGCCCGGCCTAGCAGGTAAGTGACCGGCAGGATCAGCGTGCCGATGACGGCTGAGGCAAACCGCAGGCCAAACGATGTGCGCCCAAACGCCCCCACGCTAAGACTCAGGAGGTAAATGTACAGCGGCTCACGCCCGTTGTTGGCCGGGAAGAAGATCGGGCGCGCGCCCTCGATCACGCTCACCGCGTCGAGGCCGTAATAGGCCTCGTCGTGGTAGATTCCGCGCGGCAGGTCGCCAAGCTTATAAAAACGCAGGGCAACGCCGAGGAGAAGGATGGCGCCGAACGCCACCCATTCCCACTTGAATGAGCGGCGAGGCGAGCCGGGCAAAACCGTCATTCCTCTTGCAAAAACTCGCGCAGTGCCCGCGCCGCCGGGCTGAGGTAGCGGCCTTTGCGCCACACCAGGCCCAGCGAACGGCGCAAGGTCTGATCGGAAATTTGCAGAGCGTGAATCGTGGCCGTGTTTATCAGGGCCATCTCAGGAACAAGCGCCACCCCCAAACCGGCGGCCACAAACTGGAGCACGCTCTGCATCGAGCCGCCGTCCAGCGCTACTTTGGGATCAAACCCGGCCCGGCGGCAGGCGGCCAGAGTCACCTCCCGGAGCTTGTAACCCTCAGGAAACAGGATGAAAGGTTCAGCCGCCAACTCCGGCATGGAGACGGTGTCCCGGCCACCCAAAGGGTGCCCCACGCCGACGGCTAACACGTAGCCCTCTTCCCAAAACGGCATGGCCTCAACCGAGGCTGGCAAAAAGTCAGTGGATACAATCGCCAAATCAAGCTCCCCTTCTTCGACGAACTTCAGGAGCGTTTCGGTTCCGGCCTCGCGCAAAGTCACTTCCAGGCCGGGGTATTTTTGCTCGAAGGCGGTGAGCCGGGCCGGCAGGAGATGGGCGCTCACGGTCGGCGGCGCGCCCAGGCTGGCCGTGCCGCGCTTCAACGTCCCCCGCTCCCGAATTTCGTTGCGGGCCGCCTCCACTGCCGCCAGAATTTGCCGAGCATGGGGCAGAAACGCCTGCCCGGCCTCGGTGAGCGCCACCCGTTTGCCCAGCCGTTCAAACAACGGCATACCCAGTTCGCGCTCCAGCGCCTGAATTTGTTGGCTGATTCCCGGCTGGGCTACATTTAAATCCTCAGCCGCTCGCGAAAAGTTCAGCCGTTCGGCCACCGCCACAAAATAAATCAGGTGTCGAAGCTCCATTCTCTCTCCCGCCTATCAGTATAACTTATAGTTACTAACTTAATCTCGTCTTTGACTTCCCCCTCGAAAGGCAATATGCTTGTGACAAATGGGACAAATAAGGTCTGGCTTATCAAAAAGGTGACATGATGATGTTCGCCACAAAACCACTCCAACGTTTGCTGGGAGAAGAAGCACCCCTGCACTTGCTGACTCATCAAGAGGAAATTGCCCTGGCTCGACGGGTAGCCGCCGGCCACGTGGCTCGCCGCCGCCTCGAAAAACGCTCCCTCACGCCGGGCCAGCGCCGTTCGCTCCGGCAGCAGGAGGCGGACGGGGAAGCCGCCCGCGAGGCGCTTGTTCTGCATAACTTACGGCTGGTGCTCAACCTGGCTGGCCGCTTTCGCAACGCATCGCTCACTTACGACGACCTGGTTCAAGAAGGCGTGCTGGGCCTGATCAAAGCCGCCGACCGCTACGACCCTCGGCGCGGCACGCGCTTCGCCACCTTTGCCGTGTGGTGGATCCGGCAGGGCATTGGCCGGGCCATCGCCAATTTGGGCCGCTCGGTGCGCCTGCCCGTCAACCGCGTTCACAAGCTCAGCCAGCTTCGCCGCCTGGCGGCGCAAATGACTCAACAGATCGGCGACGCGCCAAGCCTTGAGACATTGGCTGAGACAGCGGGGCTTTCGCCTCAAGCGGCCTCCGAGCTTTTACAGGATGGGCAAGAGGTCATCTCGCTCGACGTGCCCATCAATCCCGAAGATCGCGACTCGCTTGAGCGATTGGTGGACGATACAGCCATTGACCCCGAAGCCGCCATTGTTGAGCGGGGCTTGCGCCGAATCCTGGAAGAGTCGCTGACGCGGCTGGACGAGCGGGAAGCAGAAATTTTGCGCTTGCGGTTTGGGCTGGGCGGCGGCGAGGCGCTACCGTTGCGGGCCATTGCCGCCGACTGGCAGATGAGTCCCGAGGGCGTGCGCCAGATTAGCGAGCGGGCGCTGGCGCACTTGCGAACGATGAGCGAGGTGCGGGGGCTGGAGGCGTATTTGAGGAATTGATGGTTGTGATTAGAGGATTGGAGAATTAGAAATTGCGCCGCTGAGGTGAAAGCCAGCGGCGTTTTTGTTTTATCCCGAATACTTAAACCCCGTCTCCTTCAAAGTCAACGGCTCGCCTTCCTTGTTCACGCCGGCTTCGACCACTTCGGCAATGTAGAGGTTGTGGTCGCCGGTGATTTGCTCTTCGACGACACGGCACTCCACCCAACCCAGCCCAACTTCCATGATCGGCGAACCGGTAACCGGGCCGGGCTTCCAGGCCACCTCTTTGAGCTTGTCGGGATGCTTGGCGAAGGTTCGGCCAAGTTGCCCGGCAAAGTCGCGCTGGCCGCTTTCGAGGACGTTGACGGCGAATGCGCCGTGCATGTCAACCAATATTCGCATGTGGCTGTCGTGTTCCACAGCCAGGACCAGCATAGGCGGCTCGAACGACACCTGCGTGATCCAGTTCGCCAGCATGGCATGGCCGCTTTCGCCATCCTTGGCGGTGACGGCAAACAGGCCGTAGGTGAACATTCGCAAAACAGTTTTCTTAGCGACGGTATCCATTGCATTCTCCTTCGTGGAGCAAGTTGCCAGCTTGCTCTACGAAAACTTCTGACCCGCTAACGCTTTGCGAATCAGCAACGGTGAAGGCCGGTAGCGATCTTCGCCGTAGTCGGCTTGCAGGGCGCGCAGGACGGCCAGCACCACCTCGAGGCCGAGCGCGTCACCCCACTCCAGCAAGCCACGCGGATAGTTCACGCCAAGCTTCATAGCCGTATCAATGTTCGCCGACGAGGCCACGCCCTCGGCCAGGGCCGAGGCGGCTTCGTTGATCAGGCAACACAACACACGCAAGCGCACCAGGCCGGGGCCGTCGGCCACGCGCACCACTTCAAGGTTCAACGAGCGAAGAAAGGCTTCGGCGCGTTCGAGCGCATCGGGCGGCGTTTGCAGGGCCGGGGCCAGCTCGATCATATTCCCGAAGATAGGCGAGATGCCGACGACTCGATCCGGGTGCGGCGACCACGAGGCGGCTTCGGTGGCCGAGCAGGGAACGGCGGCGGTGAGGATCACATCGGCGGTTGCCCCTTTGAGCCAGGCTTGCTTGGCGGCCTTATCGGCCAGGTGAAGGTCGAGGGCGATGTCCACGCGAGCAGAAGCGTCAGTCGTGTGTCCGGCCTGTTGATAGAGTCGGCTGAAGGTCTCACACTCGGCGGCGTTCCCTTGAATCAAAACATTCATTTGAAGTCCACGCGATAGAGCGGCACGATTTCGTTGGTGGCCGCGCCACTCCGATAGTAATACGGAAGGTAGAGTTCGGCAATAGGACTCAGCCGACAGCAGGACACGAGCGCATTTGCTGGATCGATCATCTCTTCGCTGTCCATGAGCAGATACACGGGGCGACCGTCGGCGTGCAGGGCGGCGACAAAGCTTCGCCACTCCGAGTCTGTCCAGGTGCGGCCAGGTTGCAAAAGATGGCCGGGCCGGACGGTTTGGCGGCCAGCATAAAGGGAGACGGCGCCGGTGTTGAGCGAGCCGGCGATGACGGCGTTGGGCGGGGTGAGGTCGGCAAGTGAGTTGAGGTGAGCGCGTTGCTCGCCGCTGAGGAAGCCATAAGTGTAGAAGCCGTTGAGAAGAGGTAGTTGGGCGTTCCAGCGGAAGGCGAGGAGAATGAACAATGAACAATGAACAATGAAGAATGAGGTCTGGCGAGAAGCGTCAAATTTGAAACGTGAAACGTAAGCGGCGAGGCGATGCAAGCCGAGGGCGGCGAGGGCACAGAGGGTTGGGAAGAGGAAAAGCAGGTCGCGAAGTTTGAGGTAATGGTAAGGCAGATGAAAGAGGACGATGGGGCCGAGTGCCAGGGCGAGGCCCAGAGCAAGGCGGCGATTTTTGGCGAGGTAGATTGCGCCGACGAGGATGAATGGCACAGCGAGATTGAAATCGGCGGTGAGTTCGGCGAGGAGGCGGAGGGTGACGGGGAGAACGTCGGCGGCGGAGAATTGGGCGAGTTCGCCTGAGGCGAAGGCGAAGGGCGAGCCGAAGGCGAGTGCCCGGTAGTAGAAGTCAGGCAAAGCAATGATAAGGAACGAGACAATGAACAATGAACAATGAATAATGGTTTTGCGTATTCGATGTGGCGTATTCCGTTGGTCAGTTGCAAGAAGAAAAAGGAGACCGGGGGCGAGGAGGAGCTGGGTGTAGCGGGTGACGAAGGCGAGGCCGGAGAAAATCCCAAGACCCAAAGCCCAAAATCCCAATTTCAAATCTCCACGCGAAGCGTCCAATCTCCAATCTCTGAGGGCGATGATGATCGCAAGCGTCGTAAACAGTTGCACCGCAAGGTCGGCGAGAGGGATGGAGAGGCGAACGGTTTGCTCTTGTGAGGTGAGGAGGAGGAGCGAGGCGAGGAGGGCGTAGAACGTTGGCAGGTTGAAGATGCGACGGGCGAGAAGGAAGGTGGCAAACAGGCAGAGGCAGGCGAGCGCCGGGTTGAGGAGGTAGAGGCCGAGCTCGCCGAACAGTTTGAAGGCGAGGGCGAGCAGGGCGGAGAAACCGGGCGGCCAGACGGTGGCGGCTTCACCGTTGTTTGGGATGGTGTAGCCGACGAAGAGGGTTGGGTAGATAGGGATGTTGAGGCGTCCGGCAAGGTCGGCTAACGGAAAGGAGTGAGTCGGCGCGCCGCGTGTCGCCAGGTCAACGGCCATTTGAACGTAAGCAAACGGATCAGCGCCGGTGATGCCAGCCGGAATGAGGCGCGGAAAGAGGGCGATGATCCAGAGAACAGCAAGTGTTGTAAGAGCAAAGGTAGAGAGGCGGGCATGGTGGCTGGCTGGAAAGGTTTGCGCGGCTTGCAGAGCGATGAGGTCGACGAGCGAAAAGATGGCCGCCCACTCGAACGAGAGCCACGAAGCGAACGGCTTAGGAACCGTGAGGGAAGTTGAACACGCCGGGCAGAGAACGCGGGCGAGGAGGGCGAGGAGGAGGCGGAGGGCGGTGACGGTGTAGAGGAAGAGAAGAGGAGAGAGGGAGACAAGGAGACGGGGCGACAGGGTGACAAGATGAAGAGACGAAGAAGAGAAACGTGAAACGTAAAACGTAAAAGGGAGAATGACGGCGATGAGGGCGGCAGTGACGGCGAGAAAGGGCCAGTGGGCGAGGCGGGCGGTGAGGGCAAGAGCAAAGAGATGAAAAAGGGCGACGGCCAATGTTTGCCATCGCCCAGTTAAAAACGTTTTCACCACAGACGTGAAGCGCACGGGGTTCACAGAGACTTCTTAAATTCCTTTGCGTTCTTCGCGCCTTGGCGGTGAAGCCTTCTACGGATATTCGTAGAATCCGCGTTTCGTCTTCCGCCCCAGCAGTCCGGCGTCCACCATTTTTTGCTGGATGGGATGCGGGCGATATTTGGGGTCGTGGAAGAAGGCGTTGTAGACCGACTGGGTGACGGCGAAGTTCACGTCGAGGCCGATGAGGTCAATGAGTTCAAACGGCCCCATGCGAAAGCCGAGCGACTTCATGAGCTTGTCAATCGTCGGCGCATCAGCCGCGTGCTCGCCGAGCAAGCGCAAGCTTTCGCCATAGAAAGGCCGGGCGACGCGGTTGACGATGAAGGCCGGCGTATCACTGCACACGACCGGTGTCTTGCCGAGGGCGCGGGCGAATTCCATGCCGGCGTTGAGAGTCTTATCTGATGTTTGGTCGCCGCGCACGACTTCGACCAGAGCCATGAGGAGCGGCGGGTTGAAGAAGTGCAGGCCGAGCACTTGCGATGGGCGTTTGGTGGCTCCAGCAATGGCGGTGATGGAAAGCGAGGAGGTGTTGGAGGCCAACAGGGCCGAGGGGGCAAGAATGAAATCGAGTTGGTGGAAGAGGTGCTGTTTGAGATCAAGCTTTTCAGGGACGGCTTCGATGATGAGATCGGCGGGGGCGAGATCGGAGAGGCGAGTGGCCGTCCTCAGGCGGGCAAGGGCTGAGTCGGCTTCACCGGCTGGAGTCTTGCCAAGTTCGACGCCTTTGCGGATCGAGGCCTGAATCTTTTCCAGCGCGGCGCTGACAATCTCGTCACTGATATCGTAAAGGATCGTCTCAAAGTCGCGCAGGGCGCAGACTTGCGCGATGCCAGCGCCCATCGTGCCACTGCCGAGAATCGCTATCGTTTGCAATTTCAGTTCACCGCGAAGGCGCGAAGCGCGCAAAGGCCAGGAACGTGGAAGGGGCTTTGCGATCTTTGCGTCTTGGCGGTTCCTCTCTTATTTCCCTTTGAACTGCGGCGGGCGTTTTTCCAGGAAGGCGGCGACGCCCTCTTTGTGATCGTCAGTGCGGCCGGCAATGTCTTGCAGGTGCGCTTCGTAGTCGAGCGCATCGTCGAGGGTGCCGCCAGCGGCGTGGAGCATGGCCCGTTTGGTGAGGCCGTAACTTTTGGTTGGGCCACCCGCCAGTCTGGCGGCCAAGGCCTGAGCTTCTTTCAACAGCGCGTCGGCGGGGAACACTTTGTTGACGAGGCCCAGTTGCAAGGCAGTGGCGGCGTCTACCAGCTCGTTGGTGTAAGCCAGTTCGAGAGCGCGGCCCATGCCGACCAGGCGCGGCAGGAAGTAGCTCGTGCCGGAGTCTGGCGCGAGGCCAATGCCGATGAAGGCCATGCGAAACTTGGCTGACACGGAGGCGTAGCGAATGTCGCAAGCGAGGGCGATGCCGAAGCCCGCGCCCACCACCGCCCCGTTGATGGCGGCCACTACCGGCTTCTCAAGCGACTGCAATTTCGCCACAATCGGATTGTAGGTCTTAAGCAAGTGTTCGCGGAACGAGAGACCTCCAGGGCGTTCGCGCACTGCGCTCAAATCCTGCCCGGCGCAAAAGCCTTTGCCGGCGCCCGTGATAAGCAAGGCCCGCACGGTCGAGTCGCGTTCGGCGTTCTTGAGCGCCTCTTGAAACTCGGCGGCCATCAGGTCGTTGAAGGCGTTGAGGGCTTCGGGGCGGTTGAAGGTGATTTCAGCGACGCCGTCGGCGAGGGAGTAAAGGAGGGTTGTATAGTCGGTCATGGCAGAAATAGTAACACAACTTACGGTCGCGGCGCATTCTCGCCTTCGCGCAATACTCTCAACATCGCGTCGTGAATCAGGCCGTTCGTGGCCAGGAGCGCGGCATCAGGCACAAATGTTGGCTGATTGTTATGATCAGTCACCCGTCCACCGGCTTCGCGCACCATCAGCGCCCCGGCGGCAATGTCCCACGGCTTCATGCGAAATTCCCAATAGCCATCCAAACGGCCTGCGGCTACATAAGCCAAATCCAATGCGGCCGAACCCAGGCGGCGCACAGCCCGCGCTCGCACGGCAAAGTGATTGAACTGGGCAAGATTGTCGTAGGGATTAGTGCGGATGTCGTAAGGGAAGCCGGTGACGAGCAGAGCCGCGTCGAGCGTCGGGGTGGCCGACACCTGCAACTTGTGGCTGTTGAGAAATGCCCCGCCGCCCTTCTCGGCGGTGAAACATTCGTCACGCGACGGATCGTAAACCACGCCGACGACTGGCTCACCGCAATGCAACAGCGCCATGCTGACGCTGAAAATTGGCAGTCCGTGCGCAAAATTGGTGGTGCCGTCGAGAGGGTCAATCAGCCATTCGTAATCGGCGCCGGTGTTGGCCCGGCTTCCTTCTTCAGCGCGCAGGGCGTGGTCGGGGAAAGCTTCACCCAGGGCTGAGACGATGAAGGCTTCGGAGCGGCGGTCGTAGTCGGTGACGAGATCGATCTCGCCTTTGAAGTCAACGCGGCGGTCGCCATTATTTTCTTTGAGAATTTCTCCGGCCCGACGGGCAATGGAAGTGGCGGTGGAAAGAATATTAGACATAGAGTCAGTATATCGCGTCTCATGGCTGGCGTGTTATACTTTTGCCCATGCACACCATTGAGATTGTTTACTGCGCGGTTTGACACTACACGGCCCGCGCCGCCAGTTTGGCGGGCGAACTGCTGACCAAATTCGAGCCGCAACTTTCAGAGGTGCGCATCGTCCCGTCAGAAGGAGGGCGGTTCGAGGTCAGTCTGAATGGCGAACTGATCTATTCCAAGCTTGCTACGCATCGCCACGTTGAACCGGGGGAGATTGCGGCGCTGGTAGCGGAAAAACTGACAACGGATAAAACGGAAGGAAACGGATGATTCAACGATGAAAAAAGGACGAGTGTTTTCGGGGGCGCGGCCCACCGGCCGCCAGCACTTAGGCAATTATTTGGGCGCGATCAAAAACTACGTAGCTCTACAGGATGACTACGAGTGCGTGTACTGCATTGTAGATTTGCACGCGCTGACCACGATGGACGAGTTTGAGGACTTGCGGCAGAACACCGCCGAGATGGCCCTGGACTGGCTGGCCGCCGGTATCCGCCCGAACGAGACGATCATGTTTGTGCAGAGCCACGTGCCGCAGGTGACCGAACTGCACACCATCCTGTCCATGTTCACCCCGCTCGGCAAGCTCACCGATCTGCCGACGTTCAAAGAGAAAGTGGCGCTTCATCCTCACAACATCAACTACGGCCTCGTCGGCTATCCGGTGCTGATGACGGCGGACATCACCCTGTACAAGGCCGACACGGTTCCGGTCGGCATTGATCAGGCGTCACACATCGAGTTTGCCCGCGAGGTCGTGCGCACCTTCAACTTCCGCACCGGGAAGCAAGTGCTGATCGAGCCGCAGATGAAGAACACCGAGTATCCCAAAGTACTGGGCACCGACGGCCAGCAAAAGATGGGCAAGAGCCTGAACAACCACATCGAGTTGGCGGCCACGCCCGAAGAGACTCAGGCCAAAGTGATGACGATGGTGACTGACCCGCAACGCCAGCGCCGCACCGACCCCGGCCGCCCGGAGGTCTGCAACGTCTTCACTCTCCACAAGACCTTTTCGCCCGCGCCGCGCGAATTACCGATGATTGACCGCGAGTGCCGCGTGGCCGGCATTGGCTGTGTGGACTGCAAGAAGATTCTGGCCAAGAATATCAACGCCCACCTCGAGCCGTTTCGCGAGAAACGGGCCGAGCTTGCCAGGAACCCGGATCATGTGTGGGACGTTCTGCACGACGGAGCCAGGCGAGCGCAAGGTCTGGCCGAGCAAACGTTGGCTGAGGTGAAAGAAGCGGTGGGATTACCGCTGTAAAATCCCAAGCAGAGGCAAACGATGTTGACGCGAATTGAAATTGAAAACTATCGTAGTTTGCGCCATGTTGAGTTGGACATGCCTGGCTTGACGGTGCTGATCGGGCCGAATGGTAGTGGTAAGTCTAATTTTTTAGATGTTTTCAATTTGATGGCACAGGCGGCGGCTGGACAATTCGAGAATAACCTCCCTATAGATGACATTCTAACCTTCAGAGGCGGAAAAAGTGCTCTTTTTTCTTTTAGCTTTGAATTTTCTTTCGCTTCCGAAAGAGGAATTAGCTATGAGACTACACCCGTTCAATATAAATTGGTATTGCACCGGGTGGGCTCTGTAAAATCCGAGCAGGTTTCCCAAGCCTCCATTCCATCGAAGACCGTGCCTCTTGACTTGATGCGCTCTGATGGACATAAAGCTATGTTCCGTAATATGTCTAGCAAGAAGGAAGAGCAAAAGGAGCTTCAAAGCACCTATGAACTGGCTATCTATCAGGTTAAAGACTATACAGCCTATCCCATTCCTTATAAATTATTGAATCATTTTGAGAACTGGACGTTTTATCAGCCCTTCAGGGTAGACGCCGACGCGCCCGTTCGAGGCTCTCAGACTGCCCGTTCCAGCATCCGCTTATTACCCGATGGCAGCAATTTAACACCCGTGCTTCACACGATCCAAAGCGACTACCCTGTGATATGGGATGAAATTTGCGAGACTTTGAAAAACGTTTACGAGGGTTTTCACCATATTTCATTCCCCGCCGAAGGTGGCGACGGCAAAATTGTCCTGCGCTGGTGGGAACGCCCGTTTGAAAAAGACTATGGCTTCTCAGCCAATCTTCTCTCAGATGGAACTTTGCGCTTGTTGTGTTTGCTTGCCATTCTAAAAACACCCAACCCGCCGCCCCTGATTTGTATTGAAGAGCCTGAAATTGGCCTGCACCCAGATTGGATTGAACTAGTGGCCGAGTTGCTAGAGTCAGCGGCGACTCGCACTCAGGTGATTGTCGCAACTCATTCTCCCCAACTTGTTTCTTACGTCAAACCTGAACATGTTGTCGTTGTCGAAAAAGAGGATGGGGGAACGACACTTTCACGCCTGACTGAAACAGAATTAGCAGGTTGGCTTGACAAGTTCACGTTGGGCGACTTGTGGTTAGCCGGGCATATTGGGGGACGCCCGTGAAACGGCGAGAACTCAAGGGGGGACGACATATTGTCATCCTGTGTGAGGGTCGCACAGAAGAAATCGCAGTCAAGCATTTCATCTCGAGGCAGTGGGAGGCAGATGGCTTGAAAGCAGTAGGCCTGCTTCCAATTAATCTGAAAGGCAAGCTGAAAGATGTATTCGAATACGTTCCTCTGTATCGCCGAAAGCCCGAAGTCATTGCCGTTTTTACTTTGATTGACCTCTATGGAATAAGTCACGTTCAGCACAATCTTGACGATGAGCTATCTGAGAAAGTCACCAGAGTCAAGAACTGGCTCCAAGATGATTTCGAGCCAACTTTCTTTCGACCTCATCTCTCGGTGCATGAGATCGAAGCCTGGTTGCTGGCTGAAGGCGATTGTTTAGCAAAACGATTGAATGACACGAATATAAAACCTGATCGGAATGCCGAAACAAAGAACTTCGATAACCCGCCGCATAGACGCATAGAAGTTTTGTTCAAGAGCCGCCATCGCGACGACTATCACAAAATTAATGATGGTACGCCACTTTTTCAGTGCCTTCAGTTCCAACCAGTTCATGATACTTGCCAATACTTCCGCGAGTTCTATGACGAACTTAAGTCTGTCGGACTGGCGGCGTTGAACTCGTAGGTGACTTATGGACATTTCCCTGGCATCCGAACGCGCTTTTCGACTCATTCCGCAGACGACGCTGGAGGTAGCCCGGGTGCGGGTGGACGACAAGCGCACCAATCTGGTGGCCGGAATGGTGGGCGCTCTGCTCTCACGACCCAAGCCGGAAGAGATTCAACTGCTCTCCACCGAGAATCGGCTCGAACCGTTCTGGCAAGTGACAATTGCCACGCGCACGGTTTATGACCGGGGCCGCAGTTACACCCTGAACGTCGGCGGGCCGGAAGTGAAGAGCCTGACGGTGCTGGGGCAAAAAGTGGCGGTTGACCCGAAGACCAAAGGCGGGCCGGGCGTGGCCCTCGACGTCGTTGAGCATTGCATTGACGAAGGCCGCCTCACGCGCACCTTCGATGGCATGTCGGGCAACCAGGCTGATTTCGGCAAGTATCTGACATTCACGGCTGAGGAGATTCCCGACCTGGCCGGGTTTGCGCCCGAGGGCGTGCTGGTGATTCCGCCCCAAGCCCGGGCTACTGCGGTGGTGCGGCAGGTGATGAGCGAAGCCGTCAAGCCGGTGCAGGCGCAGATGATCCACGAAGAGCGGGTGGACGTGGAAGCGATTGATTTGTACTTCCGGCCTGTGTACGCTTTTGAGTATGAGTGGGCGGCCAAAAGCAAAAAGGTGATCGTCGAGTACGACGGGATAACGGGCGAGACGCGCACTGGCGGCAAGAAACTTCAAGACCAGATCAAGAGTCTCATGACTCGCGACCTGCTCTTCGATGTCACCGCCGACGCGGTGGGGATGATTGTGCCTGGTGGAAGCATTGCCGTGAAGCTGGTGAAGGCGGTGGTGGATCGAGGGAAGTGAAAACGACAAATCTCAAACGTCAAACGACAAACGTCATTCCTTGCTCCGCTTGGAATGATTTTTTTGTAGGCTCAGGAGTTAATCTTTGCGAGTAGTAATTCAGCGAGTTGCTAAAGGCTCAGTCACAGTTGAGGGCAAGCGTGTGGCCGAGATCGGCAAAGGGTTGGTGGTGCTGGTCGGCGTGGGCAAAGGCGACACGCAAGAGCAGGCCGATTGGCTGGCCGAGAAGATCGCCAACCTGCGAATCTTTGAGGATGAAGCCGGGAAGATGAACCGCTCAGTGCTGGAAGTGGGCGGGAGCGCCATCGTCGTCTCGCAGTTCACGCTCCACGCCGACGCGCAGAGAGGGCGGCGACCCTCATTCATTGACGCCGCCCCACCCTCCGAGGCCGAGCCGCTCGTCGAATACTTTGCCAAGCGACTACAGTTTTACGGCGTGCCTGTGCAAACCGGAGTCTTTCGAGCGATGATGCTGGTGGAGATTTTGAACGACGGGCCGGTGACTATTTTGCTTGAGAAGTAGTTGACAACGGATCTAACGGATAAAGAAGAATCCGTTCGATCCGTTTCATCCGTTGTCAAAAAAGCCGGGCTGAACCCAAACAACGCTATCCACCATCACGGCGGTTGCCCCTGCTGCCAGCATCGCTTCAACATCATCCTTCGTATGCACGCCGCCTGCGCTGATGATCGGCAGGGCGGTTTGTGTTTTTAGTTCGCGGACAAGGCTCAACGTTTGCGGCAAGAGCGCCGGGCCGTAAAGCCGCCCGCTCACCCATTCGTCTTTGTGTCGCATTGTGCCACGCGGCGGGGCAGTCGCCGTCACCGCCTGCGCCCCAACCCTCTCGGCCATTCGCGCAAAAGCCGGTGCCCGCGCCTGCGGCAGGCTGACGATGACGGGTTGACGGGCGCGCTGGACGGCGGCTCGCAACATCGCTTCGGCCTCGGCCAGCGGCTCGTCGTCGCGAAAGCCGATCTCGATTCCGGCAACCGACTCCACCCGCTCCAACTTCTCTGCGCACATTGCCACTTCATCCACAGTGGTAGCCGCCACGTGAACGATGACCGGGCAACCCAATCTTTCCCACTTGTGCTCGTAGTCGCGGATAGCCGCCGACAGGCCGGGGTTAGGCAGGCCGGTGTGAATCAATGTTCCACCCGGAAATGGAATGACGTGTTGCTGGTTAGCAGGTGAGCGCGGGCGGAGCGTGAGCGGGTTGGTGACGAATGCCCCGAAGCGCGAGAAACGGGTTTCACCCGCGAGCGAGGCATACTCGTCGGCGAAGCCAAACGCGCCGCCGCCGGCGATGAGGGGCGAGGCTAACGGCAGGCCGATTTTGTGAGAAGGAGCAAGCTCGATAGACAAATCCCAACTCCAATCGCTAACAGCCTGTTTGGAAAATGCTCAAAGCCCGCGTCTTCGCAGGCCCCTTCGGGCCAACCGCGTCCCACCGGGATGCTTCGCGAAGGACGCGGTTGGAGAGCAATCATCAAACAGGCTCTAACGGATCAACAATTTCGACAATTCGTCACCAGGCTGACCGAAGACGCGATGGAGGCTTTCGACCGAGAGCAAAGCTTCGCGCACGGTGACGGGGCGGCCCATTTGCTCCGAACGGCGGCGGACGAAGAGAGCGTTCTGCGTTTTGTGGCACAGGGCGGCGGCATCTTTTTTGTCGAGCATAGCCGACACGTCGAGGATCAGATCAGCGGAGTCTTCGGCGTTGGCGAGGCGCGGGTAAGGATGATCAGGGAAAGCGGCGGCGAAGGTGTAGAAACTGGGTGGTTGGGTGGTAAGGTGGTTGGGAAATGCCGGTTGCGCTTCTACTTCCTGGCGCAAAGAAGCGACCGCCGCCAGCGTCATCTGATTCATCAACATGTGGGCCGGGTGGCCGTATTCGCCGTTGGAGCCGTGGGTGATGACGACATCAATCTTGAATTGCTGGATGGCGGCCACAATTTGCCCGGCCAGCATCGTTGGGTCGTGTTCGGGCGCAAAGAGTTTGTCCTCGGGGCCGACGACGGGGTCAACGTAGCCCAGAAACGTCAGGCTCTTGCCACCCAGCTTGCCGACGGCGCACACCATCTCCTGCTCGCGCATGTCGCCCAAATGCTCGCGGCCGGTCAGCGGCGGCTCGCCAAGTTCGCCGCCCTCGCCGCGGGTGAGGCAGGCTACGTGAACCGCCGCGCCTCTCGCGGCCAGCAGGGCCAGCGTGCCGCCGCACAAGATCGTTTCGTCGTCGGGATGAGCTACAAGGCAGAGAACGTTCATGGTCGTGGTAGGGGCGAAGCATCGGAGCAAAGATTCTGGTGAACTTTGAGCCGTTGTCCCGAATGCTTCGCCCTTACAAGATCAGGTGTCGAGTTCGGCCAGGCTGAAGAAGGGGCCGTCGAGGCAAGCCCATTGCCAGCCGCGCCTTGTCTTCACGGCACACGCGCAACACGCGCCGAGGCCGCAGGGCAGTGAACGCTCGGCCAGCGCGTAAGCATAATCGGGCGGGACGAAGGCGCGGGCGTGCGCAAGTTGTTGGCGCAAAGGTTGATGCAAGACCGGGTCGGTGTGAATGAGAACCCGGTCGGCCAGCATGGCAAATTCGGCGGCAAGCTGGGGCAAGTCGCCCACGCGGATTTCGATTTCAGGGTCGAGGGCGTCGAGCGGATAAGGCCGGGCGAGAAGCAAGGTGGCGGTTCCACCGTCGGCGATGGCTTGAGAAGCGAACGGGAGCAGGATGGCTGGATCAGAGTCGGCGATCAGGGCCAGGCGGGATCGGGATGGGAGGCCGCCGATGTGAACCCCCACCGGGCCGATCAAGTCCAACGTTGCGCCGGGCGCAAGAAAACGAAGGGCCGGGTGAGAGGCGGCCACATCTACCGCGAACCCGGTTTGAAAAAGGGCCGACGGGAAGAGGGGCAGACGAAGGTACGGGTCGGCAGTGGCGGCCAAACGGGCGAGGACGAGTTGGCCGGGGGCCGGAATCAGGTCCGTTTCAAAGCGAATCCGTACCTGGTCGCCAATCAGTTCCAGTTGTTTACAACGAGCTTCAGCCTGTCGCACGCGGCGATGATAACACAAATGCAATTCATATTTTGCGGGTGATATAATCTTCACCAACGTCGCAAGCTTGCGACCTACATAAGGAGACTTCAAATGAATATTTCAAGCATTGTTCAAGTGCTGGCCGGCCTATCCTGGATGATTGTGCTCGCGGCAATTGTGTTGGCCGGGTTGACGGTGGCCCGCGGCGGCAAAATTGGCGGGATGGTGCCGCTAGTCATTGGCGCGGTGGTGTTGGCCGTGGTGTTGAATGTTGTTGGCGCCGGACTAGTGGTGATTGAGCCGCAGGAACACGGGGTGGTGATTGCGCCGCTGACGGCAGGCGGTGTGCGGCCTGACTCGCTCAAACCAGGGTTGCATTGGATCATACCGTTTGCCGAGCGGGTGGAGAAATATCCCATCTCACGGCAATCGTACACCATGTCGTCCTCGCCGTCCGAGGGGCAAGTCTCAGGCGACGACTCGGTCAAGGCGCGAACCAAGGACGGGCAGGAAATTTTTATTGACGCTTCGGTGATCTATGCGATTGACCCGCTGAAGGTGGTTGCGCTTCATATCACCTGGCAGAGCCGGTACGAGGATGCCATCGTGCGCCCCCTGGCGCGAGGCATCATCCGCGATCTGGCCTCGCAGTATGGCGTCGAGGAGATCGTCAGCACCAAGCGGGTGGAGATGGAGCAGTTGATCACCGACGAGTTGACCAAGAAGTTTGCCGAGAACAATTTGACCCTGGTGGATTTCCTGGTGCGCAATGTGGCGTTCTCCGAGCAATATTCGCTGGCTGTAGAACAGAAGCAGATTGCCGAACAACAAGCCCAGCAGGCGCAGTTGGTGGTGGAGCAGAAGAGGCAGGAGGCCGAGCAGGCCCGGCAGGTGGCTCAGGGCCAGGCCGACGCCGCCGTAATTGAGGCTAAGGGCGATGCCGAAGCGTTCGTGATCCAGGCCGAGGCCGAAGCAAAAGCCCGGCTCATTCAGGCCGAGGCCGAAGCCAAGTCGCTGGCGCTGATCGCCGCTCAACTGAAAGACAACCCTGATCTGATCCAGTACACCTACGTGCAAAAGCTGGGCGGCAACGTGCAGGTGATGCTGGTTCCGTCGAACAGCCCGTATCTGTTCAACCTGCCGGACACGGCTCAACTGCCGGCTTCTACTTCAACGGTTGAACCGGGGGCGACGACGCCCTGACGAGATAGCCATGACAAAAAAGCGCGGCTGAGATCAAAAACGTCAAACGTGAAACGACATACACGTTTGACGTTTTTCGTTTATCAATAACTGCGAGGGAGATTGCCATGCCCGACTACGAATACGACATGCTCGTCATCGGCTCCGGCCCGGCGGGGCAACGGGCGGCCATCCAGGCCGCCAAGCTCAACAAACGGGTGGCAATTGCCGAACGCAAGGCAGTAGTTGGCGGGGTGTGCATCAACACCGGCACCATCCCCAGCAAAACGTTGCGCGAAGCCGTGTTGCATCTCTCCGGCTTCCGTGAGCGCGGGCTGTACGGCGCGTCGTACACGGTGAAGCAAAACATCACCATGAACGACCTGCTCTTTCGCACCGAGCACGTCATCCGCCACGAGCTGGACGTGACCCGCCACCAGCTCCAGCGCAACCGTGTGGAACTGCTCACCGCCGAGGCCGCTTTCGTTGATCCGCACACCGTCCGCCTCAATCACGTGGACGATCGCGTTCAGCGCGACGTGACTGCCGCCACCATCATCATTGCCACCGGAACCAGCGCCACCAAAGACGCCAACGTCTCGTTCGACAGCCAGCACATCCTGATCAGCGACGACATCCTCCGGCTCAACCACCTGCCGCGCACCCTCACCGTCGTCGGCGCGGGCGTCATCGGCTGTGAATACGCCTGCCTCTTCGCCGCCCTCGGTATGCGGGTGACGCTGATTGACAAGCGCGACCGCCTCCTGCCGTTCGTCGATCATGAGATCATTGACGCCCTGGCTTACCACCTGCGCCAGAACCGGGTCACGCTTCGCCTGGGCGAAGAGGTGAGCGGCCTGGAGGTAATCAACGACGACAACCACGGCCAGCGAGTCAAGATTCATCTCGCCAGCGGCAAACAGATCATCACCGAATCGGCGCTGCACAGCATTGGCCGCACGGGGGCAACCGAAACCCTGAACCTGGCCGCCGCCGGGTTGGCCGCCGATGGCCGGGGGCGGCTCAAAGTGAACGCTCACTACCAGACTGACATCCCGCACATTTACGCGGTGGGTGACGTGATCGGCTTCCCGAGCCTGGCTTCGACCTCGATGGAACAGGGCCGCCTCGCCGCCTGCCACGCCTTAAGCATCGAAGCCAAAAGCGTGCCGGAGTTGTTCCCCTACGGCATCTACACCATCCCCGAAATCTCAACCGTAGGCCGCAACGAAGAAGAATTGACGGCGCAGGGCATTCCCTACGAAATTGGCAAGGCGCAATATCGCGAGATTGCGCGCGGCCAGATCATCGGCGACAGCACCGGCCTGCTCAAGCTCATCTTCCATCTGGAGACGCGCGAACTGCTCGGCGTCCACATCATTGGCGAGGGCGCCAGCGAACTGATTCACATCGGCCAGGCCGTCATGGCCTTTGGCGGCAAGGTAGACTACTTCGTCAACACCGTTTTCAATTACCCGACCCTGGCCGAGTGTTACAAGACGGCGGCATTTGATGGGATAAACAGGCTGGGGTGATTGAACACCATCTACCGGGCCTCAGCCAGCGCCGCTCTCCCCCATCCCCTTCCACTTCGTATAAGCCTCGTTCTCGATGCCCAGCCGGGCCAGAGCGCGGCCCACTGTGCCATTCACTAAATCGTCAATCGTCTGCGGTTTGCCGTAGAAAGCGGGCACGGGCGGAAAGATGATGGCACCTGCTTCGGCGGCCTGGGCCATGAGACGGATGTGGCCGCGGTGAAGCGGGGTTTCGCGCACCATAAGCAAAAGCGGGCGGCCCTCTTTGAGGCACACGTCGGCGGCGCGAGACATGAGATCGTTGGAATATGAGTTGGCGACGGCGGAGAGGGTTTTGATCGAGCAGGGCGCGATCAACATGCCCAGCGTCGTAAATGAGCCGGAAGCAATGGCCGCGCCCACGTCACGATGATCGTGCCTGACCGAGGCCAGCGCTTCAACGTCGCTCACCTTCCAGTCGGTTTCCTGAGCAATGGTGGCTTTGGCCGCCGGACTGAGGACGAGGTGGGTTTCGACCTCACTGCCCTTGAGCAGTTCGAGGGCGCGGATGCCGTAGATGACGCCGGAGGCTCCGGTGAGGCCGACGATGAGTCGTTTTGGCATAGCGGTTTTGGGTCAACGGATTTAGCGGATTGAACGGAAAACCAAAAATCATCCGCTAAATCCGTTCAATCCGTTGACCCTTTCGTCCCCCAATGGATCGCCATAGTGCCAAACATGAGCCGCTGGAAGCTTACGTCTTTGAACCCGGCTTCGGCCATGCGCTCGGCCAGTTTTTCGGCGGGCAGGAAATTCTCGGTGGAGTCGGGCAGGTAGGTGTAAGCGTCGGACGCGGACGCGCCGGCGATGAGGCGGCCCAGCACCGGGATGACGACGTGCAGGTGAAAGTTGATGAAGGGCCAGAGCAAATTTTTGGGCGGCGGCGTTGTGTCGAGGCAGACGACGCGCCCGCCCGGTTTCAAGACGCGATACTGTTCCGCCCAGGCGCGGCGCACGTCAATCACGTTTCGCATCAGGTAGCCGGAAGTGACGGCGTCAAACGTGTTATCGGGGAAAGGCAGGTTGAGGGCATCGGTTCCGGTGAAGCGGACGGTTTGACGGGAGGAGTCGGCTTTGCCGACGCGCATCATCTCCAGGGTGAAGTCGCCGCCGACGCTGGTGAGCGTCGGATCGTTTTGCAAGGCCTGGGCGGCGATGTCGCCGGTTCCGGTTCCCAGGTCGAGCAAACTTCCCCCGCGAGGGACGGCGGCCACGGACAACAAAATTTTGCGCCAGCGGATGTCCTGCCCGCCCGTCATCAGCCGGTTCATCAAGTCGTACTTTCCAGCGATGCGGGCGAACATGTTTTGCACGTAAGTTGCACGCTCGGCGCCAGTGAGGTGAGTCATGGTTGTTATTGAGTAATTACCAACAGGGCAATCCAAATGCTGAGAAACATGTTTGGAGTCAATAAGAGCCAGGCTGTAAGGCGATTGCCGCGATGCAGGACGTAGGCGGCGGCCAGGTGAAAAAGCAAGATGAGCCACGCGCCTCTGAAGTTTGGCGTGGCGTTTAGATACCAGGCGAAGGGCGAGTAAAGCACGGCGCTGACTAACATCCAGCGCCACGAGCGGCGGAAGATGGCGTAAGCTGAGGCAAGTGTTGAGGCGACGACCAGTAACCAGAACATAGTGAGTCAGGGTGAAATTCGATAGCGCCCGCCGGTAATTTCGTCCAATGCTTTGCAGTCTGCCGGACTGAGTGCGCGCGGCTCGCCAACGGCCAGCGCCATCAGCCGGATGCCCGCCGCTTCTTCGAGCAATTGTAACCGAAGGAGGGCAGACGCCGCGTCGGTGCCGGCGACGATGACGCCGTGATTTTGCAGAAGCGCGGCGCGCTGGCCGACGATGATCTGGCTCACGGCGTCAGCCAGTTCCTTTGTGGTCGGCGTAACGTAAGAGACGAGCGGCACACACGGGCCGAGGTGCAAGTAGAAGTCGGGGGTGAGGGCGGGCAGATCGCGGCCCAGCGCGCCGAGGGCGATGGCTTTGGGCGGGTGAGCATGCAGGACGACTCGCGCCCAGGGCAGGGCGGCGTAGACGGCGCGGTGCATCAATAATTCGGAGGAGGGTTTACGCAGCGAGGTCGTCTGGCCTTCGGTGGTGACGGCGACAAAGTCATCCGCCGTCAGCGCGCCAAGTTTCGCGCCGGAGGCAGTGATGTGAATCGTGTCGTCAATGCGGCACGACAGGTTGCCACCAGCGCCTTGCACGAGACCGCTTTGCACAATCTCGCAGCCAACAGTGATAAGTGAATTAAGCATGCTGGTATAGAAACTACCTACTTTCGTTGATAGACCACACAACCACAGTACCGTCAAAACTCTTTGAGGCGAGCAATTTCCCATCCGGACTAAATACAATCTGCCTTATCTCGCCGGAATGTGCCCTGAGCACGTCTCTTAGCTCGCCGTTCTTTGCGTCCCAGATATACACATCCGAGTCAAAAGACGTACTCGAAGCAATAAAGTGACCGTCGGGACTAAAGGCCACCGCCTCAATCTGCCCCGTGTTACCCGCAATCTTCTTCACAAGGCGCTTTGAAGCAATGTCCCATAGCCAAATATAAGAGTCCCAGCTTCCGGAGGCTAAGATACGCCCATCTGGACTGAAGGCAATACTGGTTATGCTATCAGATTGAGTTAGGGTCGTGATTAGTTTGCCGGATGCCACGTCCCACAGGTAGATAACTTTCTTTGTGAAATCTGCGCCAGCTAGAATGGAGCCGTCTGGACTGAATGCTATTGCAAATATGACTTCCCCTTCGAGTGTATGCAATGTCTGACCATTCAAGGTGTCTATTACTTGCACAGTTCCACTTTCGCCGAGACGGATTCCTGACCAGGCCAGCGATCTACCATCCGGACTGAATGAGATATTGTTGATTTCGTATCGTTCTGTCTTAACTTGCTGGATAACCTGCTGAGTGTCTAAATCCCAAATGTAGATTGTTCCATCAGTGCTCACAGATGCCAATTTGGAACTGCTAGAGCTATAAGCGACCCCACTAACAGGGGCGTCATGGGCCTTCAGGCTCAATGTTTGCTTGCCTGAGAATGTGCTCCATAAATCCACTGTATGGTCAGAGTTTCCGAATGCGATTGTGTCGTTTTGCAAAGAGAAGCCAATGTTGGACGATGGCCCTGTATACCACTCAAACTGACGGATGAGTTGACCACTACGGGTATCCCAAAACTGGACTGCCGTATTCGGCTCATCTATCACAGATGCAAGCATATGCCCATCCGGGTTGAACACTACTGATAACACGGCGTCTGAGTATTCGCTGATTGACTTGTCCAGTCTGCCGGTTGCGGCGTTCCAGAGCTTGAGTGTGCTTCGGACACAACGCCCTTGGCGAGATGAATACAATTCACAACTTCCTGAGGCTAAAGTAATACCATCCGAACTATACCTCACGCGGGCATAAACTGCGCTTTTTCAAATCGCTGAAAGCGCAGAGTCAGTAACGAATCTAAAGCGGCTTTATGCGTCGTCGGCATTTCTCGGAGACACGTTTCAATCGCTGTCTTGAAGGCGGCGAAGTC